>JABUUR010000148.1 GCA_021443065.1 Fibrobacter sp. | reverse complement strand
GGGCCCGCCTTAACGTGGGTCACCACACCGTCCTTGGAAATCAGTGCGCCACGCTTTCCAATCTTTACAACGGCAACCTTGGCCTTTTGGGCAAGGACTTCCAAGGCAGCTTCTTCCTTGACGTGGGCGTAGGCGAAGGCCTCGTCCTCATTGGCTATGATAATGTCTATCAACTTGTTTTCGAACAGTTCGTCGAAAGTCTTGCGGCAAGCCTCCACCACACCGAAGGAACTGAAATCCAATGCGGTTTCAACGCCCAGGGAACGGGAGAGGGTAAAGGATTTCTTGAAGCAGTCGGCATTAAAGGCCCGATAGCCTTCGGCATAGAGCAGGGCCACGTCGTCGAACAAGGCGGGCACAAAGTCCTCGGAAACAAGGAAGTCCGATGCCCCCAGGTAAGTCCACATGGAGCGCTGAGCGTCCGGGGTTACCGCAGAGAACACGCAACCGGTGGCCACGTCCGAAATACCCACTTTCGATTCCACGCCGGAATTTTCCAGATGGGCCTGGAACAAGTCGCCCAGTTCATCCTTGGCCACCTTGCTAATGAAGGCAGAGCGACCGCCCAGTTTCGCAATGCCAACCATGGTATTGCAGGTGGAGCCCCCGGGAACCCGGATAGGATTTTCAAGACTGCCCAGGAAACTTTCCATCTGGGGCCAGTCCACCATGTTCATGCCCCCCTTCTGGACTCCTTGGGAGGCAATCCATTCGTCGCTGACGTTTGCCAATACATCTACCAGGGCAGCACCCATACCGAGAACTTTTTTCATTACATGCCTCCGCGACGACGACGGATCTTATCCCCCGCCTTCAACAAGAACTGACGTTCAGATTCACTCAAGGAATGGATTCCTTCCTTGTTGACCTTCCTTAGAATTTCATCCATGCGCTTTTCCTCGTCCATGTAAAAGACTTCCCCTTCCAGGACCTCGGGCTCCCGGGTGTCGTCATCGGGGCCCTTGTAACTGGGGTTTGTCTCTGTATGGAATCTTCGAGAAGAACGCTGCTTTTCTGCACCGCGGCGGGCCTTCTGAATAAAGCCGTCCAAACCGCCGTTAAAGAAATACATATAAAGGAATCCGCCAACCACGCCGCCCAGGTGGGCCAAGTGAGCAACTCCGTCGCCGGAGGGTGCCATCAGCACATCGATGCCCACCATCACCCACATGGCGTACTTGATTTTCATGGGGAAAATAAAGAACATCAGCAAGGTACGTTCCGGGAAGAACTTGTAGTAGGCAACAAAAATACCCATCAAGGCCCCTGACGCACCAATAATGGGATTGTCGGTCAAACCGAGAATGCACATGACCAGGCTGAACACTGCGGCAAAGACACCGCAGAACATGTACATGGCGGTAAAGTGTCTGGCCCCCATCCACTCCGCCACTTCGCTACCGAACATCCAGAGCATCATCATGTTGAAAAAGAAATGCCAGAAATCGATATGGACGAACATGTAGGTGACATAGCGCCATACTTCCAGGGGCGACGTGGGGAAAAACGCACCGAGGTGGGCAATAATGTCGCGGACATTGCCATACCCTATGCCGGGGATGTTCAAGTGCAGTCCCAAAATGCCGCCAACCACAAAGGCGATGCCGAAAACAACGGCATTGATAATCAACAGCACACGCAAGGGCTTGGGTAGAAAACGGAAAGGTCTCATAGTTTTATTTTCTTGTACTCGTTTATCAAATCGCTTAAGACACATGCAGGCACGTAAGGTTTCAAGAGCCTGCGACATTCGGCAGGGGTGCCGCACTTCAAGAGTTCGCGGACCAAGGTACTGCTTACCATAAGGTGTTCCCTGGAAGAAGACAGGTAGACCGTCTCGCATTCCGGGTACAGCATTTTGTTGTTCCAATCCACCGACTGTTCGTAATTCATGTCGGAACCGTTGCGGACACCCCGCACAAGGTACCTGGCACCCACCGTCTTCATAAAGGAGGTCGTCAGACCGTCGTACGCGGCAACCGTGACATTGCCAATTCCTTCGCAAGCCTTAACAATAAGGCCCTTTCGAAAGTCCGCAGAAAAGCAATACTTCTTGGTGGCATTTACAGCCACCAAAATATACAGTTCATCGAACATCGCGGCGGCACGGCGGGCAATATCCAGATGACCTGCGGTAAAGGGATCGAAGGAGCCGGCAAACACGGCAACATTTTTTGCTGTCTTGGATTTCACAGCTACAATTTACAAAATTTTAATGGAGCACCCTAGCAGTGCCTGCGGTAAATCAGCAGGGAAGATTCGCCGTACTTTCGTATTTGCAAAAGATCGCAATCTTGCGCCTCCTTGGCCCAGTCCGGAAGCCTTTTCGTAGGGGCCTCGAACACGGCGACACCCCCGGGATTGAGCCACTCCCAGAAGTTGCGCAAGTCAGGGTAATCCATGTCCTTGAAGGGCGGGTCGGCATAAATGAGGTCGAACCCTTCTTCCTTGCAAAGTTCTTCCTTGGACAGCGTCAGGGCGTTCTTTTCAAGCAAGTTCAGTCTGGATTCAAGCGAGAGGCTTTTGTAGGCCTGCAAAACAAGGCGAGACTGGACCTTGGCCATTTCCACAGCAGTGACGCTTGCAGCACCGCGGCTAAGCGCCTCGATGCCCATAACGCCCGTGCCCGCGAACAAATCCAACACGCGGTAGTTTTCTACGCCTTGCAAAATGTTGAACAGAGCCTCCCTGGTACGGGATGCCGTGGGCCTCGTCTTAGAGGTATCAGGAGACGGCACATTCCGGCCCCTGAAATTACCGCCGGTAATACGAATGGACATCAGGACGGGTCTACAGGGCCTCGTTTACGGAGCCACGTACATTTCGAAATGGATGGTAGTGACCAGAGCCTTCTTGACCTGCTTCATCTCGATTTTCTGGACACCCAGGCGCAAGGGAGACGCGGCGTATGCGGCAACGAAAGCCTGCAAGTCGCTAAAGTCCGCCTGGGCCGTGGCACTGTAGAAGTAATGCTTATACACGCCGGTTTCCTTGACCTGTGGTTTTTCAAGCCCGGACAGGCGCACCTTGTTTGCCGTAGCCAAGGTCTTGAGGGACTTGATTTCTGTAGCAACTTCTGCCGCAGGGACGAAACTGCTTACGGAATTCAGGTTGACTGAACCTACGTTGTACTGGCCGATGGCAGAGACATCCGTTGCAGGAGCCCCCTCTTCAAGGGACGGCGACCGGAAGTTGGCACTGACGGACTTGACCCGTTCAAGGAAACTACGCTGTGAACTGGGGTTGCGGGTCGAACCGTGAACATAGAAATGGTTGGGCAACTCGTAGACGCATAAGGAGAATCCCACATCGTCCGGAGTGGCGGTGTTCATGAAGGCAAAGAACTGTCCCAGGGAAGACTTCTGGAAAGAAATCTTTTCAAGAGGCAAGAAGGAGTTATAGTCCGTACGCTTGTTGTTGTACAAGGCGGCGGGGTTGATTTCGCCAACCACCTGTTTTACGGTCATGGATTCACGCTGACGCTTTACCAGGGCTGCGTTCTTCGCCTCGATTTCTTCCTCGGAAGGAACCTGCAGATTCTGCTTCGCCTTGGCAAGGCTCGGGTCCTGTGCACCGATCAAGTTCAAGTAGGGTTCGGGGAAAAGCCCCTGCAACGGGCCGGGGACGCCAGCAACACTGAGGAAGCAGGTGAAGGCGACCACGGCAAAAAGAGCAGCTACAAGAATGGTCCACGCCTTTTTCCTGTTCCTTTTGTACAACTCATCAAGACTTGTGATATTGACGGGAGAAACTGTTTCGACAACCGCCAGTCGTTCGGCGGCATCAATCAAATTCAAGTGAATCATACACCCTCCATCACGTTCAGGGCGGCGCCGATTGCAGCGGTGCAATTCAGTACGGCAATGGAATCTTCGGCTTCCACAGGCAGTCGGAGATTGGAGAAGGAATCCATCAGGGCCAACTGGCAATCCGTCAACTTGGTGCGGAGAGTTTCCACAAACATCAGGTCGGAAGCCATGTCACCGCACAGGCGGATGTGCTTTGTAACAATAGCCGCATTTTCGGCATGGGCACGTTCGATTTGCTCGGCAATGCCATCTGCCAGAATCTGGTAAGCCTCCTCCCTGGACTTGTTCACCAGGGACAAGGTAGACACACAACGCAAGGCCTGCAGGTTATCCTTGGTAATCCACATCATGGTCACGCCGGCGTAGTCGGCCTTTACAATGCATTCCAGGTCCTTGAGTTTTTCTGCGAAATCCATCAGGTTCATCATGGACAAAACGTCTACGTCCATGGCCTTCGGGGCGAGTTTCTTGTTACGGAAGCCTTTGCGGAGATTGTCGATCCATTCCTGTCGGACCGCGACCACCATTACGGTATAGCCCAGGCTTGCGCTTCCGTTAAGAATCTTGTAGTCCACCACGTAGGCGCCCACATCGGCATTGGTAATCAACGAAATATACCACTGTACGTAGTCAGACAGGTCCTTTGCGGCCTCGGGAGGTACAAATACCTGACGAATTATGGAACGGAACGCCGGAATGCATACGGAAACAGATTCCACCTTGCCAATCTGGCAGAAATCCATCCAACCCTGGAGAACGGTTTCGAATGCATAGACATCGGCCAGGGGGCTCGTTTCTGTTTCCAGGATCGCGGTCTTAAGAACGCGGCGTTCGACAGAATCCACAAGAGCCACCTTCAGGGAGGCGTCTCCGACTTCAATACCTAGGTATAACTTCGTATCACTCATATAATCAACAACTTAGATAAGTTTTAACAACAATAATTTAATCAAATATTACCCCTGGTAATATACTTTCCAACTTTTTTTTGCCAATTCCTGGTACTTTTTCCAGGTCTTTTGCCGTTTTGAAGGGGCCATGGGCCTCCCGATGGGCAATAATTTTGTCTGCAAGCTTGGGGCCGACCCCTTTCAGGGCGCAAAGTTCCTCCGCCGAGGAGGTGTTTATTTTCAAGGGCAACGCCACTTTTTTCTTCTTTTTCCCTTGGGATTTGCCACCTTTTTCCCTGTTTTGGGACTCCGGTTCCCCCGTTATTTTGTCCGCAATGGCGGAATTTTCTTGGACGATTCCGTCAACGGCACTTGCGATCGCCGCAGGTTGCACATCAAAGCGTGGGGCGGAATCCTCGATTTGGATACTCTCTATCGTAGGAAGCCCCCAGGGCAACAGGCGGACTAAAATCCCAAACGCAAACAGACAAAAGGAGAGGTAAAGGACTTTTCTTTCGGGTGCGTTCATTCAACCCTTCCAAGATTTCTCTAAAAACCGTTTTGTAAACAATTTTTTAGAAAATATTCTGAAAGAATACCGCCGGGACTACAGGGATTTTTTCAGGGCAAGTTCCACCGCCGCCACATCGGAAGGGACATCCACCGAAATGGAGGCGAAGGGGCTCTGAACAATGCGAATAGGGCGCCGACCCATGATACGCATCTGCTCCAGGGAACGCTCAAGTTCCAAAGGCGAAGGCGGCAAGGAAGAGAACTCGTCGCGGGCCAGCCTGGAATAGGCATAAATGCCCTGGTGCTGGAACCAGCGGGGAGCCTCCTCATCGGATACCGTCCTGGTAAAGTCTACGGCAAGGCCATCTTTCACTAAAACTTTAACTACCGTCTTGAGTTGGGCCTCTGCAGGATTCAGGGGGCACGCCACCGTCACCCAGCATTCGGGATTATTTTCCAGTTCCCGGGCTACATTGACCAAGACGTCGGGTTCAACCAAGGGTTCGTCGCCCTGAAGGTTTACTACCAAGTCCAAATTTAAGGTTCTGGCCGCTTCGGCAACGCGATCGGAACCAGTAAAGGCGGGGCCAGTCAAGAGGAACTCGAAACCAGCCCTGCAAACAACTTCTGCAATTTCCTCGGAATCCGTGGCGCAGACGATGCGATCGAAGCACTCCGCGAGCAGAGCCCGCTCCATAGTTCGCACAATCATTTCCTTGCCGGCGATCTTTACGAGGGGCTTTCCTGGGAATCTGGAAGAACCCATGCGGGCGGGAACGATGCAGTGAACGGCCATGGCTACGTATTAACCGCCAATGACCTTGGGAATGGCGAAATGGTCGTTTTCCACGGCGGGGGCGTTGGCAAAGGCTTCTTCCAGCGAAAAGCCCTGGACAGGGACATCTTCACGGAGAATTGTCGCACCGTTTTCCACGCCGGTCATGGGTTCCACGTCCGAAAGGTTCAATGCCTTGAGGGCTTCCATCTGATTGAGCATCTTGTCCAGGTGCCCCTTCAAGGCCGGGATGTCTTCTTCGGAAACACTCAGCCGGGACAACTTTGCCAATTTCAAAACTTCTTCACGTTCAAGCATAAAGCCTCTACTTACTTGTTACGGTATTCAATGTAGCAAAAAATAACGGGACATGTGTCAACTACTGCTTGCAAAAGGCGGCTAACCCACGATTTGCAACGAGGCGTACTTGAGCACGATGGTCCTCGTGGTGCCGTCTCCAAAACGAACATCCACCCGTGCGTTATCTCCGGAGCCCGAGCAGTTCACGATGGTGCCTATCCCGTACTTGGTGTGGCGAACCTTTACTCCCGGACGGTAGGGATTTTCGCTGTACTCGTCAAAGACAACCCGAGGCCCCTTGGGGACTGCCGGGGCAGGCACTTTGACCGGATTCTTGTACACAATCCGCCTGTCGTTCTTTCGGATGGAGTTGGACACAGGCCGGACAGAGTTTGCAAAGGGCCGCGGTCGATTAAAGCCGCCCTGATTAAATTCATTCCTGAAGCCACCATACCCAAGGTCGGCACACGGGATAAAGTCCACCACGGAAGGGTCCAGTTCCTTGAGGAATCTCGAAGGGGCGAAGGGCCGGATATTGCCCTGGAAGAACCTGCGTTCCGCATGGTACAGATAAAGTTTTTTTTCTGCGCGTGTACAGCCCACATAGAACAGGCGGCGTTCCTCTTCCATCTGTTCGTTCATCTCGTGGCTGGACATGGTCATGGAGCCTCGGACCAGGGGGAAGATTTCCTCGTCGCAGCCGGCAATGTGCACCGTGTGGAATTCCAGGCCCTTGGCCATGTGGATGGTCATGAGGGTCACCATCCCCTTGGAGGTATCCACCTTCTTGTCGCCATCGGTAAGCAGGGATATGTCCTGCAGGAAAGCCTCCAGGGTCGCCCCCGGATGTTCTTCGTCGAATTCGCGGATGGCGTTTACCATTTCGTCCAGGTTGCCAATGCGTTCGTCGGCGGTGGTTTCGTCTTCCTTGCGGAGATATTCCTTGTAGTGCGTATCGTTGATGATCTTTTCTGCAAGGACAGGGAGAGGTGTTTCGCCGGCGGCAATCAGGGCTTTCCAGCCTAGCACCAGGTCCGTAAAGCCTTTCAATTTCGGGGCGGCGCGGCTTAAGGAGTTTGCTTCCGTCAAAAGGATTTCCCAGAAGGAGCCTTCGCCGTTGCGTTCCTTTTCGAGAATGGATTCCACCGTAGTCTTGCCGATGGCACGAGGCGGCATATTGATAACCCGAAGGTGGGCGGCATCGTCCCGTTCGTTGGCAAGGACCCTGAGGTAGGCAAGCACATCCTTGATTTCCTTGCGGTCCCAGAACCGGGTTCCACCGAAAATCACCGAGGGTATACGACGGTCGTTCAAGGCCTTTTCCAAGGCCCGGGACTGGGCGTTGGTGCGGTAAAACACCGCAGTCTTCGAATAGAAGGTTTCACCCGCACTGTAAATGTTGTCTGCAATGGTGCTTGCCTCGGAGCGGTCGTCCATGAAGTGCCGCACGTGAATCAGGTCGCCGGCCTCTTCCTTGGAGAACACCACCTTCTCCATGCCCTCGGGGCGGACATTGTGAGAAATGACGGAACCCGCCCCCCGCACGATGTTGGATGTAGAGCGGTAATTGCGTTCCAGTTTCACGATGGTCACGGGGGCAAAGTCCCGATGGAAGTTGCGGATAATCTTGATGTTCGCGCCTCGCCAGCCGTAAATACTCTGGTCGTCGTCACCTACCACGGTCACGTTCTTTTGCTCGTTGATCAGCAATTTCAGCAATTCGTACTGCACATCGTTGGTATCCTGGTATTCGTCCACCACCACATACTGAAAACGGTAGGCCAATTGCTTTGCAAGTTCGGGGCATTTCTGCAACATGATGACCGTGTTGAACAACAAGTCGTCAAAATCCATGGCATTGGATTCCATGAGTTTCTTCTGGTATTCACCATAGAGCCTGGCATAGCGTTCCTGGTCTGCAAACTCCGCCTGAAGCATTGCCACCTCGGGAGTCTGCAACTGCGGGACCCCTCCTTTGTACAGCACCGTATTCTTGTAGCGCGAAATCGCCCCATGGAGTTTCTTCACCTCGGCGGCGTCAACATCGTCACCCAATTCGTTCTTCAGCACTTCCTTGAGAATCCGTTTCTGGTCGTCGTCATCATAGATGGAAAAATTGCCGTCGTACCAGCGGCCCCGGGGGCCGGCCATGGCGGCCACGATGTTTTCCCTGGCAAGGCAAAGTTTCAGCAGTCTAAGGCACACAGAATGGAACGTGCCCATCCAGGCGATGTTGGGGCGGGCGTTCAGCAACTTCTGAATGCGGTCCTTCATTTCGCGGGCGGCCTTGTTGGTAAACGTCACAGCAAGGATACGGTCTGGAGCCACATTGTAGGCCGAAATCAAGTGGGCAATCTTGTAGGTGATGCAGCGGGTCTTTCCCGAGCCTGCACCAGCCAGTATCAGCATAGGTCCATCAATCTTTTTTGCAGCAGCAGCCTGCTCCCTATTCAGTTCCCTGTCAAGAACTGCACCGTCAACGATATTCGCCATGAACGCTCCAAAGATCTATACAATAATCCACAAAGAATCTATACAAATGTGCAATATAGAAAAAACCCCCGACCCGCAAGTCAGGAGCCTTTCTTTTTCCAAGGAATAGCAATTACACGTCGTCGGCGGCAGATGCACTCAGGGCCTGTTCCAGGGTCGTCACCCCCTGCAGAGCCTTCTGGATACCGTCCATACGCAAGGTAATCATGTCGCATTCCTGCATGGCGGCTCGCTTGATGATGTCGCCGGAAGAACGCTTGATAATCAGGTTGCGCACCGTCTCGTTGGGAACGAGGAATTCGTAGATTCCTGCACGGCCCTTGTAGCCCGAGCCATCGCACTTGGGGCAGCCCTTTCCATGATAGAACTGCATGTCCGGCGTGAGGTGGAGCTCTTCTCGGAGAGACTCCGAAATTTCGTAAGGTTCCTTGCAGTACTTGCAAATGCGGCGCACAAGGCGTTGTGCCAGCACTCCCTTGATTGCGGTAGACACAAGGAAGGGTTCCAAGCCCATTTCCAAAAGACGGGGGAATGCGCCGGCGGCATCGTTGGTATGGAGCGTACTGAAGACCAGGTGACCCGTCAAGGCGGCTTCGATAGCCATGGAGGAGGTTTCCTGGTCACGCATTTCACCGATCATGATGACATCGGGGTCCTGACGAAGCAAGGCGCGAATGCCCGCGGCAAAGGTAAACCCGGCCGCATTGTTGATCTGCCCCTGGTTCACACCGTCGATGTTCAATTCCACAGGGTCTTCCATGGTAGAAATGTTAATCGTATTGTCAAGGATTTCACCGATGGAGGCGTAAAGCGTTGTAGACTTACCGGATCCCGTAGGGCCGGTCACGAGCACAATGCCGTTGGGAGCGTTGATGGCCTCCATGAACTGCTTGAACACGCGAGGGTCGAACCCCATGTCCTTCAGGGGGAACTGGCCGGAATTGGGGTTCAAGATACGCATGACGATCTTTTCGCAGACACCGCGCTTGCGAAGGGAAATGGGGAACGAAGACACACGAAGGTCGACTTCGTTGCCCTTGTAACGAACCGTAAAGCGGCCGTCCAGAGGTTTACGCTTTTCTGCGATGTCCATCTTGGAAAGAAGCTTGATACGGGACAAGATCTGCGGCATCAGGCGGGCAGGGATGGGAGCCATGACCTGCAGGTCGCCGTCAATACGATAGCGAAGCTTCAAGAAAGTTTCTTGAGGTTCCAGGTGAATATCGGAAGCCTTGCGGGCAATGGCCTCGTGAATCAAGGTAGTAACGATCTTCACCACCTGGCGGCCTTCTTCGTCGCTGAGTTCCGGTTCGTCGGAACTGCCCGAACCTCGTTCCACGGTCTCAAGTTCATCGCCGTCCTTGGACTCGCTGATAAGTTCCGCCAAGGTCTCCTCGGCACCGCCATGGCCGGCAAAGACCCGTTCAATGGCCTTCTGCACATCGGATTCGGAGGCCATGACGATTTCCACTTCCATCTTCACCTTGAACTTGATGATGCTGATGGTGCGCATGTTGGTGGGGTCCGTCATGGCGATGGTCAAGGTGGGCCGCCCCTGCATGCGTTCGTCATCGGAATTCTGCAAGAACAAGGGGACAACCTTGTACTGCTTGCATATGTCTTCGGGCAAGTAGGTGTACGCATCGTTGTCGATGGCGAAGTTTTCCAGTCTGACGTAGGGAACTTCGAACTGTCTGGACAGGATCTCGATAAGACGTTCTTCGGGCATAAAGCCCAGGTCCACCAAGGTGCGGCCAAGGCGCTTTCCAGAGGACTTCTGGGTTTCCAGCGCCTTGTTCAACTGTTCCTCGTTGATATAGCCCTGGGCCAGGAGCATTTCACCGATACGCATCTTTGTGGAAGACTGCATCTTCACACCAAGGATGCTGGTCAAGGCGTCTTCGCTCACCATGCCCAGGCGAACCAGGATCTTGCTCAGCATAAGCCCGGTGCGCTTATGTTCCGCCATGGCATGTTCCAATTGGTCTTCGTCAATGATTCCCTGACGAAGCAGCAACTGGCCTAAATTCATCTTCATATTGTTAATCATAAATGCGACCATGCTCGCGGTTTAACGAGCCTTTTATCTCCATTTTTGCAAAGCATATGAACTTGAGCCTGGCCGGACAATCCTACGGCAGTTCCAATTCGACACACTCTGCCCATAATATATCTATTATCTTCTTGAAATATAGTATCCCATAGGGAATTGGCAAATAAAAGTTGATATTCCTCACCCCCGTTTAGGGCAAAATCCAAGGGGGACAATCCGTAATATTCGCTCATTCGAACAACTTCGGGGTCGACGGGCAAAAGACGCTCGTCAATTTCCAGGGAAACACCCGAAGAAAGAGCCAGATGATTCAATTCGGAAGACAGTCCGTCGCTAATGTCCATGCAGGCACCGTAGGCCCCCATGCGGGCTAGTTCCGCCCCGGCACCTTCTACGATCCGGGGATTCAAGTGGTACTCCACCAGGGAAGGAAACTTGTCCCTGTCCTCGGGATGGTTCATCAATAGCCATAGACCCGCCCCGGACTTTCCCAAGGTTCCGTTTACATACAAATTATCACCAGGTTGAACTGCCGAACGGACCAAAGGCTTGTCGCCTGCCAAGGTGCCAAGGAGGGTGGTGGAAAAAACGCCTTCTTCCCCCGCCACCGTATCGCCGCCGATAAGGGTGATGCCCCGTTTGGCAAAGCCCTCCGAAAAGGCGGACCTTATGCGGTTGCGGGTTTCTTCCGGCCAGTTCTTGTTGAGGCAAAGTCCCAAAAGGGCGATCCTGGGCGCCGCCCCCATGGAGGAAATGTCAGACACATTGGATACGATATGCTTTTCCACGGCCTGCTCTGGAGTGGACCAGTCCAGACGGAAATGTGTGTTTTCCACCGAGAGGTCCTTTGTCACGACCCAACCGTCAAAGATGGCCGCATCGTCGCCTACCCCAAGCCAAGTCCGCGTCGCAGGAGCCTCCCTCTGGAGGGGGGCCGCATTTTGCAACAGAGATTCGATAAATCGAAATTCACCAAGGTCAGGAACGTGCATAACTTGTGGATAAACAGGGGTTTCCTTGGGCAGAAAATTCCAGCCCACTTTTTTCACCATAAAACTAGTTTTTTTTACGAATTTTCGGTACAGTAAAACCTACAGGAATACCGAAGAACTTTCTATAATTAGGAGCATGGGACACATCTTCTTCATAGCCCCCTCTTCTCCAGGTAGTCTGGACAAGTTGAGCCAATGGACCTTCCGTTGGCTTTTGGAACATGGGGACCTGGCCGACGACGCCACGATGTACACCTGCAATTCCATCGAAGACGCCACCAGCCTTCTGGACTCTGCGCTTATTATCGGGCAATCTCCGGCATTGATCATTCTGGACCATGCAGACACCCCTACCGACAGGAACTTGAAGTTCAGCAGAATGCTCCACGACAGCATTCCCGAATCCTGGATTGTGGAGCTTGTCCCCGACTCCATGCCCATTCCCGAAAACGAAGAAGACAACTTCTACTGGGTGCGTCGCCCTGTATGCGAAGAGGAATGGTTCAGCACATTGGAACAGGTCCTTTTAAGGAACGGCTCACCCCAATGGGCCCAAAACGATTTCACCTAACGATTCAACGTTAAACCTCAGACCTTATCATGGAATTTGTGAAGATTAAAGGCGTAAGCTACTTTGGCGTACGTTCACCCAGGCATGTTTTGGCAGACATGAGAGACATCCTGTCCGCCGGATTCAACGCGGTGCTCCACACGTGGAGCGAAGAGGACCAGCAGTACTACTACGGAACCATGAAAGAAATCGTAGACGGGTCCGCCGACCTAGGTTTGAACGTATATGTGAACCCCTGGGGCGTAGGACGCGTATTCGGTGGCGAAGCCTTTTCCGAACTGACCGCCCGCAATCACGACATGTGCCAGGTGGCTCTGGACGGCAAGCCCAAGGTCGCAGCCTGCCCCAACCACCCGGAATTCAGGGCCTACATGCACCGCTGGATTGAGTCCGTATGTAACACCAAGGTGGGCACAATCTTTTGGGACGAGCCCCATTTCTACTTCGAAAAGGGCGGCCTAGGCAACTGGAGTTGCCGTTGCAAAATTTGTCAGGAAGGTTTCCGCAATCGGTTCGGCAGGGAAATGCCCGACGAACTGACCCAAGAAGTCCTCCAGTTCCGCGAAGACAGTCTCATCAGTTTCTTGAAGGAAATGACAGAGCACGTCCATTCCCGGGGCAAGCGCAACTGCGTGTGCATGCTGCCCCCATGGTTCCCCGCCGGACTAGACGACTGGAGCAAGGTCGCACGTCTGGGTTCCGTAGACGAAATCGCCAGCGACCCCTACTGGGAAAAAGGCGCTACCGAAGAATGGGTCCGCGAAAAGTACGCAGAAACCGCCCGAAAGTTGGTTGACGTAGCCAAGGAATACGGCAAGGACGTGCAAATGTGGGTCAAGGCCTACCAGATTGAAGAGGGCCGCGAAAAGGACCTGGCTATCGCTGTCGAGGAAAGCCGAGCCGCCGGCATAAGCAACATTTTTGCCTGGAGTTACCGCGGCACAGAGACTCTAAGTTGGCTCAAGAGCGACAATCCCGACGCCGTCGCCCAGGCCTTCCGCAATGCGCTGAAATAATACACGGCTATGAGATGTCATCCCGGTCTTGACCCGGAATCTCCGTCCCACATTGTCATCCCGGTCTTGTTATTTTGTCATCCTGGGCTTGACCCGGGATCTCCGTCCCGCGTTGTCATCCCGGGCTTTCACACATTGTCATCCCGGGCTTGACCCGGGATCTCCGTCCCGCGTTGTCATCCCGGGCTTGACCCGAGATCTCTCCTGTCACCCTGGAGCCCCACAAGGGCGATAGGGTCCAGGGCGGTATTTATGGATCCTAGCTGCCCTTCGGACAGTTCCGCTAGCG
>JABUUR010000169.1 GCA_021443065.1 Fibrobacter sp. | reverse complement strand
TATTCCCTTGGCTATGAAGAAATGAGCCATATAAAAATTGTCGTTGATTCTACGGTAGTTTCCCTAAAATAAGTATCATTCAAAACTAAATTTTAGTGTCAAAAATAAAAAGGCCGGCAATTGCCAACCTTGCATTTAAAAATCGAATTGCAGCTAGTTCGGGATTTTCCAGAGGGCGGGGATTGGGCTTACGCTGTCGTAGATGTCGTCGGCCTCGCGCATGGTGATGGACTTGCTCTTGAGGGGGAGCATGCGGCGGGCGTCGTCGTTGGCGGCCTTGCTGAAGGAGCCTGCCTTCTTGTACCAGCGGAGGGCCACGTTGTACATCCTGGCCCTTTCCAGGATCCTGCCGATGGCTGCGATGGCGTTGCCGTAGGCTTCGCTGTTGTCACCGGAGAACTTGAAGTAGGCATCCAGTTCGCTTTCCCAGAAGTCCAACTCCTGGTAGCAGGGCATTACCACAGATTCGTTGATGGTGACCGTGTCCATGCTGCCGGCGTTTGCGTTTTGCGCCATGGCAACGATGGCTTTGGCCAGTTCCTTGCGGCCTGTCTTTTTTGCGATTTCGAGCCAGGGCGTTATGAACCGGGTGACGCCGTGGTACGACTGCATGCGGGCCAGTGCTGTATCGGCCTGGGCAAGGCCAGCATCCTTTGCCTTTTTGTACCAGGCGGCCGCCTTCGCATAGTCTCCGGCGGATTCGCACCTTGTGCCAAACTCGTACGCCATGGTTCCGGATTCTGCGCTGCCTATGGCTTCAAGTTCCTGGGCGCTGCTTCCGTCTTCGTCAAGCTCGCTGGCGCAGAGGTACATTTCGTAGGCGGTTTCCAGAAGGTTCGCCCTTGCAAAATAGGCGGCCAATGCAAGGGCCAACTTGCGTGTATAGGGCGGGTTTTCCAGGATATAGGATTGCCAGTCGTAGGCTTCGCCGGCGGGAACTTCGGCAGAGGTTTCTACACTTGCGGCAATAGATGCGGCGTGCCCCTTGGCTTGGGCGATTTTTTCCATGGCCTTGTGGTAATCCGGTGCGGCGGAGTCGAGACCTGTAGCGCTTTCCATGAGGGCGAGGAATGCCTTGGCGATGGCGAAATGGCCTTGGTTCTTGGCCATGACCAGACGGCTGTAGTAGCCGATAATTGCTGTTGTTTCCATTGTGTTTGCCCTCACTGAATTTAAAAATCTAAGTCAACAGTCAATAGATAGAATTTTTCGTGAAACCTAAATTCACATCGCTTTTAAACCACGGGTGTTTACCGCTGCTTTTCTGCAGACTCGAGTTGTTCTATGAAGGCGTTAAGCCTCCTGGTAAACTGGTAGGCACCTAGATAACTCATGTGGAAACTTCCGCTGCCCATAACGCTTGTATAATCATGGTTTCCGTAGTTGTATTCGTCAAAGACTGGTATTCCCGTTCCTTCGATTTTTTCGATAATGGCCCTTGCTACATTCCAACTGGGGCCGAAATAACCGAAGGAATCCGTGTCCCTGTACTCTGGGCTCCTGGGGGTGATGGTCATAAAGAATATGATGCCGTTTTGCGCTGCGTAGGCCTTTAGTTCCACCAATTTTTCGATATTCATTTGAATTGCCGGGTTGTCGAGGGTCATGTACGAAATATCTACGGGTACATCGGGGGTTTCCCAGGAAGAAGAACGCAGTAGGAAGGTGTCGTCGATGTAATCCATTGGCAGTAAGTTCCTGGGGTACTCCCTCTCCTGGGCGATTGAAGAAATTGTCTCCACATTACCTTGGAGATGATGCTCGTCGTAGGCGAACCCTGGTGAAGCATTCTTGATGGTTTCCCATAAATCACTTTCCGTGCGAAATATAAAAGCGGGAGCAAGTTCTATGGAGATGGCCTTTAGTTTTTTGGCGTAGGGCATGGCGTAATTCTTGATGATATACAGGGCGAAGTGTAAATCCGACAATGCCGCGGCCATGTTCAGGGATTTGTAGACGGTGACGCTGTCGTCGAAGATGGCGTTGTTCGTCATGGAACTGCCGAAGGAAAGGTATTCCACCTCCTTGTACAGCTGCCAGAATTTTTTCATTTTCATCGCCAGTTCGACGGAGATGCTGACAAGACTTCCACCGTCGTAATTTTCAAAATAGAGCCCGGCGCTGTCCAGGTCGATGTTTTCGTCTGCATTTGACGCTGTGCCCACCCAAAGGCAGGGGTGCCATATTTCGTCGCCTTCCACAAGGTCGGCGGCGGTGCTGTCATCGACGTTGACGAGGGTGATTTTCCTGTGGGCACCGTCGTTGTTTGCGAGGGTTGCGATGGCCAGGTTTTCCTTGGAGAAATCCTGTCGCGAAATCCATTCGCTATGGTCGAAGGTGTATCCCTGGGGGGCGGCCACGGAGTGGATAAGCCTGCCTGTGCTGTCGGCCATGAGTATTCGCTGGTGGGTGTGGTACATTTCGCCTGTGAAATCCCTGCCGGTTTTACTAGCAAAATCCAGGAACAGGGTGCGTTTTGTGTCGTCCTTTGAAAGGGAGGCGTTGCAGGCTTGTTCCTCGTTGTACCATACGGTATCAAGGGCGTCGGATTGAAGGATGTCGCCCTCTTTTGCGATGCGGGCCTTGAGCAGGGTGGATCCGGAAACTGCCAGACGGTTGTCGCCACTGATTCCCCCGTGATAGTTCCCGTCGAAAAGTTTCTGGGGTTTGCCGAACTTGCCGTTTGAAAAGGGCACCTGCCAGGTGGACGTATTTTTGAAGGAGGCGTCTTCTTTATTTTGCGCGGCACTTGTCACGTAGACTATGACGGTGTCTCCGTTGGAAATGCGCCAGCGGGGAATTGCCGCGGATTCTACATCCAGTTTTACGAGGGCATCGCCTTTGGCGTTCAGCCTGCGAACGTACAGGGCGGAATTTTTTTCGATGCCTTCGAGACCTGTGCAAAAGGCAACCCAGAGGCCGTCGGGAGAAATATCTGGATGGTAGGCGTTGACGGTGTCTACGATTTCTTCTACATGGGACTGCGCTATGGAGTAATCTACAAAAGCAAGATTGTGGGTGTCGTCATTGCGAAAGACAAGTTTCGCCTTTCGGGTTCCGAGAAGCTTTTTGACGGTGCTCGGATTTGCCAGCAGGGATAGTTGGCCTGAGCTTGCGAAGCCGTTGTTGTCAAGCCAGGTGGGTTCAGGTATTTTTCCGTAGGCCAGGCGGAATCCCACGTAGGCCGCCTTGGTGGCCGAGGTGACGGTGTAGACATCGCCACGGCTGTACAAGTTTGCCGATTCCGCGGAATGGAGATAACTGCCGCCCTTAAGAACGCGCTGTCCGAGGGTTCCGCCGTCGGGGGCTCCCACATAATTTACTACGGTCGTGTCGCGGAAGTTTCCAAGCCAGTCGTTGACCCATTCCTTGACGTTTCCTGCCAAATCGCAAAAGGAATCTTCTGTGGCGTTGTTTGCGGTGCAAACCTCTTGCAGTTTGCGGTCGGAGTTGTCGGCGTTCCACTCCTTGGATGGTGCCCACTTGATGCTTGTCGCCAAGATCCATTCCGCTTCCGTAGGGAGCCTGTAAGCCTGCGCCTCCGGGTGAAAAACGAAACCTTCCAGACTTGTGCAGTTGCCAGTACTTGAAAAACTGGCGGACACGTAGGAATAGGCCGTGTCCATCCCGAGGGCCTTGCTTTTTGCGTTGGCAAAGAGGGCTGCGTCAAAATACGTGAGGTTCACGGCGGGCAGGGAATCGTTATCGCAATCCAGCCTTAAGGCGGCTGCGCTTTCCCGGCCTGTTGAATTGCTATCCTTGTCCATCACCTCGTTGAATTCCCCGCAGGTCACCTCGTGCTTTCCCAGCGAAAAATCGTAGTCGAATTCCACCTTCATCCGGGGTCGTTCCTTGAGGGTTGCCTTGGTGAGGTCGGTGCCCAGCAGAGTATGTTTCCCTTTGGAATGTACGAGCATAAAACCCTTCAAGTTGGAGTCGGCCTCGACTTCAATGGATACCCCGCTATTTTCGGGGTCGTTACTGCCGTTGGGCGAGGTGCAGGCCACGAAAAGCGAAAAAAAGGCGAGGCTTATGGCAAGAGATTTTTTCATTCCAATGTCCCTAGCAGGGAGTCCAGCCTTGCTGTCATTTTTTCTGCACCTTCCGTACAGAGGTGGTCTTCATCCAGTAGAAGATTCTTGTAATCGTGGTCGCCCATCTTGTTTTCGTCCATCAGTACAAAGTTCTTGTTACTTGCTGAAAGCGAGTCCAGCCACTGGATTTTCTTTTGGGCGATGCTTCGCTGCAAGCCGTATTCGCCGTAACTCCCGGTTTTGCCGTACTTGTCCGACAGAGGAAAAAGAATTCCCACCACGCGTACGTTCCTTTGTGCGGCAAGCTCTATAAAGTCCACCAGGTCGTCAAACCGTTCTTCCAGGGCGGCAATCCCCTTTTCGTCGAAGACGGAATCTTTCACGACCTGCACAACTGTGGACTGGTTCGGTGTCTCGTATTTTTTCCAGCCTCCAAGGTCGGAGAATATATTTTCGATTTCTTCGCCGGCCGGGTAACTTGCCTCGACTGCATCGATGAAATTTTCCGGCAGGTAGTCTACCCAGAAATTATGGTCCGCATCGTACTTGTAGCCGGGCACGCCATCAAAAAGAAGGCTTAAATGGTCTTCGTCACCGCGCCATCCGTCCAAGTCAAGGGAGAATACGACGGTCTTCAAGTTCTTTACGTGGTTTAAGCCGTAGTTTTTGGCAAAGTAAAAATCGCGCTTTGGATCGATGCCTACAATGGCCCAGTTGAACATTTTTCTTTCGGGGTACTGGTCGGGTTTTACACCATCCTTCATTCGGGAACTGCCCATCAAAAGGACTTCGGTAGTGGCGGCATGTTTCCAGAACCGTTCAATCTTTACACGGAATTGCGCCTGGATAACGGAAGATCCTTCGGTAATGTAAACGCCGGCGCTGTCCAGGTTCAAAAGCACATCGTTATCTTGCCCCGTAGTCCCTGTAAACCACAGGGAGGGGTGCCATAATTCTTCGCCCTCCACCAGATCTATTATGCTGCTGTCCTTCGTATCTACCAGCGCAATCTTGGTATGGGCCCCGTCGGTATTGGTCAGGGCTGTAACGGCGATTCCGTGGTAGGATGTGTCGCCTACGGCCCACTCGCTGAAATCGAAGGTAAGGTGCGAAGGGGCGGGAATCATGCGTGCCAGTTTTCCGGTGCTGTCGGCAAGGAGAAGGTACTGGTGTGCGGCATACTTTTCTCCGACAAAGTCTTTTCCGGGCTTGCTTGCAAAATCCAGGAACATGGTCTGCTTGGACGAACCCCTGCTGAGGCTTACGTTGCAGGCCTGGTTTGAATCGAGCCAGATTTCATCGGATGCGTCGGAAGATGTAATGCTTGACCCGTCGCCGGAGATTTTTGCGCGAAGTCGGGTGGAACCCGATACCGCCAGGGTGTTGTCGCTGCTGATGCCGCCATGGTAGGCACCGTCAAAAAGTTTTTGCGGTTTGCCGAACTTGCCGTTTGCAAAGGGCACCTGCCAGGTACTTGCCTTTTTGAAGGAGGCTATGTCTTCGTTATTGCCCGGATCGTCCACGTACACAATGACTGTGTCGCCGTCTGCAATATACCAGCGGGGAATGGCCGCGGATTCCGCATCCAGCTTTACGAGGGCATCGCCTTTGGCGTTCAGCCTGCGAACGTACAGTGCAGATTTTTTCGAGATTCCCTCGGGAACGGTGCAGAAGGCGACCCAACGACCGTCGGGTGAAATTTCTGGATGGAAAACGTTCAACGTATCTTGAATCTCCTTGACGGAGGCGTTGCCGTTGGAGTAGTCTACGTAGGCCAGGTTGCCTGAAATGTCGTTGCGGAAAGCCAACTTTGTGCGGTAGGTTTTCGTGAAGCGCTTGAGGGTGGCGGCGTTTGCCAGAGTGACAATGCGGCTGCCGGCGGCGTTACCTTCCGAAGACATCCAGATGGCATCGGGAATTTTACCGTAGGCCAGGCGGAAACCTACGTAGGCCGCCTGTGTCGCTGATGTTACCGTGTAGACATCGCCCCGGTTGAAAAGTTTCATTGCGTCGGGCGAATTGCGGTAGCTGCCGCCCTTGAGTACGCGCTGCCCGAGGCTTCCGCCGTCTGGAGCTCCCACGTAGTTCGTGATGGTCGTATCGCGGAAATTTCCAAGCCAGTCGTTTACCCATTCCATGGCGTTTCCGGCCATGTCGCACAGCGCCTCGGAATCGCTCTTCTTTTTTGCAGAACAGACTTCGTGAGGCTTGTAGTCGGAGTTCTCGGAATTCCAGCCTTGGGAAGGGTTCCAACTTGGACTTGCCGCCAAGATCCATTCCGCCTCCGTGGGGAGCCTGTAAGCCTGCGCCTCCGGGTGAAAAACGAAACCTTCCAGATTGGTGCAGTTCCCCTTACTGGAAAAACTTGCGGACACGTAGGAATAGGCCGTATCCATCCCGAGGGCCTTGCTCTTGGCGTTTGCAAAGAGGGCTGCGTCGAAATACGTGAGGTTTACGGCGGGCAGGGAATCGTTTTCGCAATCCAGCCTTAAGGTGGCTGCGCTTTCCCGGCCTGTTGAATTGCTTTCCTTGCCCATCACCTCGTTGAATTCGCCGCAGGTCACCTCGTGATTGCCGATGAAAAAATCGTAGTCGAACTTCACTTTCATTTGGGGGCGTTCTTTCGCATTGGCGGAAGGGTCGTCGGTTCCTAGAAAAACGCTACGGCCGGCGGCGTTGACTTTTACAAAGCCTTTCTGGGAATCGTCCTCTTCAAAAAGGGATTCATCGAAGGAATTCCCATTAGAGGAATCGCAGCTCCACAAGAATGGAAACGCACCCAAAGACAAACAAAAAAGTGCTAAATATTTTTTGGACATGGGGTTTCCTGCCTTGGACAATTACTTACCAAATATAGAAAATAGTCATTTTTTTTTGCAGGTTTGATAAACTCACCTGAAATAAAAACTGCTGTAGCCGACGGATTCTTTTGATGTGGAATCTGTTGCGCCTAAAAAATAGACTAACGTCCGTTTTGCGTCTATGTCTTTGCACTTTGGACTTGGAAAGGGGAGAGAAAAAAGAACTTCTTCATGGGAACCCCCGTTTGCGGGGGGAAATATAGTAAAAGTCAAAAAAGTCAGTGCGGGAAAGCTTTTTCAAAACTCGTCGTTTCGCTAGCACTATTTTTTTTATCTTTTAATTAATTTGGGGAAAATGATTGTATAGTATAGACATAACTTTGGTGTGGTAGACTTATGGTAAAAAGGTTTATTATCTTCACGAAAATGGAGGACGATTTTGTTTAAGTGGTTTACGAGATTGCTGCTTTTGATGTTCCTGCTGTTGCCATTAAACGGATGTATTACTTTAAGTTATTTTAAGCACAAGTACATGAGTGAAGCTGCAGCAGGAATTGAAGTATACGGAAGTAAGGAACGTCTAAAGAAATTCGATGTCTATGTATTGATGAATGAAGAACTTATTGATACGTCAAAAACGGATTACTATTCTTATTTTCTTAATATCGGTGACAGCACAGATGTAAATGATGAGTCGGCTATGATTGCGTCTGTTGATGGTGTTTGTAATTCATTTAACACAGGTATAACTTTTTTCGACTGTGGCAGAAATGAGTCTTGGGAATTTGTTACTTTTACGTTTGTCTTGTTAAATCGAGAAACTTCTGATAGATTTGTTCTTGAAAAAAAAATCTTTTAGGATAGGTGATCACTATAGTACGAATTTCCATATAAAGGCTTTCTTTGTGGCTGATAGAGATAAGTGTCCTGGGTTAAATAGGAGAGATTGGCTATTTAAATGGGATAAGGCTAAACCCCTGTATATTCCAGAATTACAGGACACCCTTTATGTCTATACAGAAGTTAAGTATAGCGATGAACCGCATAAGGGCCCAAATCTTTGGTGATGGTCTGGAATAAAACGAGATTTTACAAACACAAATATCTGGAGTAAATTATGAAGTGTCCATATATCATGGCAAGCCTCGCCAGTACTGTTATTCTTTGTTCCTGTGGAGGTGATTCAGGAACTTCTGCGAATGAGACGTATTCCTCTAGTGAAACGATTGCGTCCAGCAGTTCGTCTTTAAATCCTGAAACCGTGGAAAAATCGTCTTGTTCTGCCCAAATGCCTTCTAGCAGCTCTTTTCTGCAGCAGTTTAGCAGTTCTTCCAGTTCTGTTCCCAAGGGTGCAGAAAAATTAAGCAGTTCCGTTGCGGATGTTGAAAGACCGTATCCGGATAACTACAATGTTGAAACAGGCTTGTTGACTGATGAACGTGATGGCAATGTTTATCGCACGGCAAAAGTCGGCAATCAAATCTGGATGAGTCAGAATCTTCGTATGGAGAACCCGCCCTTGTTGGACAGATGCGAAAACCCCCTTTTATTTATCCCAAAAGAAAAGGATAAACGTTGCTATTGGTATGAAATTAGTTGATTTTAGAGATAGAACGACTAAGATTGGATTTAATGATGATGATTATGTTGTGGAAACACAACGAATCAATATTCAAGGTTTCCATGAAAAGAGATATTTGAACGAAGAAAAAATTGTTCATTTGAATGAAATGATACTGGTTGATCAATATCTTGTATCGGAGTGCGATTTTATACTACGTCTAATGAAGACGTTTATGAACTTAAATACTACCCGCCTCGTTTAAAAAAATTTGGCTATCGTTTAATTAATGAGAATCTTAAACCCGTGAAAATGGACACGACAATCCATTGGACCCTTAAATATACAGACCAATATGGACGAGGCGATTCGCTTTCGATAACATCGACATTTAAATAAAAACTATCAATATCTGCTAAAAATAAGTCAAACATAGACAATCCCGTGGCCATCATCAAGTTCCGCGGTGAAAGCGCCGTGGTCAGCGTGGGCCAGCAAATCTGGGACGTGACCGTGAAGGCCATCGACGCCGCAAGCGTGACCCTTGCCTATAAGGACGGGGAATTTATACTGAAGGGGAATTAAAAAAGCCCCACAAAATGCGGGGCTTCGTAATCGTAAAGTCCTGGGCGGTTTAAAGTTTTACGTCCTGCTTGCGCTGCCATTCGCTGCGGAACAGCCAGGTGGCGCGAAGGCCGACAAACCAGGTGTCGCCAACGTTGTCGGTGTCGTACTTGTAGGCCGGGTTCTGGAACTCGATGCCTTCCATGTTCAGGGAGTTGTAGCGAACAAAGCGGTAACCGCCGTAGACGCCCACGGCAATGGGGTCGAACTCCAGTCGGACTTCCAGTTCGGCGTTGAATGTGCTTGCCAGGGTGCTGTAGTAGCGGTCGCGAAGTTGTGCCTGGTTTCCGCTGGCGTCGGACACGGTGTATTCGGCGGCCATGTGGAAGTTGATCAGGTTCATGCCGACGCCTACGGCCGGTATCACGTTGATGAAATTGTTTTCGCCAAGGAGTTTCCAGCCGAACATCCAGTCGGCTCCGTAGGAGAACCACTTGACGTCAAAGAGGGCGTGTCCGTTTACATCGTCGGACGGCTTTTCGGAAACCTGGGTAGGCATGAAGTTGAAGTCGAACCAGGTAAGGAACTGCTTGTACTGCGCACCCACGTTTATATGCAGGCCGATGTACCAGCTGTCGAAGGAATTGTAGGAGATTCCGGAGGGGGTGGTGAGGGCGCCCGTGGTGTCCGTGGGGTCGACGAAGCCGCCTTCGAAGAAGGCCGTGCTGTTCACGTAGTTCTGGAACTCGGCCCGCATGCCGCGGTAGTCACCGCCGATGGAGACGAAGCCACGGACGTGGTCCTTTTCGTAGAAACTGGATTCCGCACCAGCAAAGGAACTTGAGGCGAGAGTCAGGACGCTGACGACGGCAGCGGTCAAAAAAGAGGCTATCTTTGTCTTCATAAAAAGATTCCGTTTGTAATTATACTTGTATAAAATACAATAAATTTTTGGAAATTTCTAGATATAAATTTCATAAATCGTTAGAAATCAAAGAGTTACGAGCAAAACGAAGGTGCGAGAATGATGAATTTGTGCAAAAAGGAAGGTCGCAGGCCCGCGTTTTTCAAAAATAAACCGTTCCAGGAGCCTAGGTCCCGGGGTGGCGGTGTGTCCAAACTTGCCTTTTTTTTGCTTTTTTCGCTGATTTTTATTTTGAACGGCTGCAATGACGGAAAAAAAAGCGGTACAGCAGAGTCCTCGGGCTGCATGGAAAAACTTCGCGAAGTTTCGGCCCCCCTGGTAATCGACGAAAATTGTGCCGGGGAGCGTGTGGTGTTGATCCGTTCCGTGGTGGGCCGGGATACCCTGGAAAAGTTTTTTGTGCTGAGGGATTCCGTCGCTCGTGCCGTCGCGAAACCCTTGCCCCCAGGCCTTTCGCAGGCAATGGTCCTTTCGTACCCGGTGGGCAAGGTGGCTGTTCTTTCTTCGGCGCAGATTGGCTTTATGATTCGGCTGGGGCTTGAAGACCGCATCGTGGCCGTGGGCAGCCGCAAGTATATTGCTGACTCCGTGCTGTACGGCAGGGTGGTTGAAGGTAGAGTCGCGGAGCTGATTCCCGATGGTATGGAAGTGGACTACGAGAGGCTCATGGCCCTCAAGCCGGACCTGGTCATGACCTATGCCACGGGCGGTTCCCAGGACGATTACGACCGCATGGAAAAGTTGGGATTGCCCGCCATGCTCACCTCCGAGTGGCAAGCGGACAGCCCCCTGGCCAAGGCCCGGTGGATCAGGCTTTTCGGTGCCCTGTTCGGCGTTGAACCGGCTGCGGATTCCATCGATTCGGCAAATGCCTCGGCCTACGGCGCCTTGGCTTGCTCGCCTGTGCGGGGCTCGTTGGCTACCGAATCGGCATCTTTGCCCAAGGATGACTGCCCCCGGGTGCTTGCGGGAATAAGCTATGGCGGAACCTGGTACGCCCCCGGCGGCAAAAGTTATACGGCGAACCTGATCAAGGACGCTGGCGGCTGCTACCTGTGGGCCTCCGACACTACCCGCGAAATCAGGCTTTCCATCGAGGATGTCATGGCCCTGGCGGACTCTGCGGACCTGTGGATCAACCCCGGCATGTACGGCACCCCTGAGGACATTTTGACCGCCGAACCCCGTGCCGCCTACATCAAGGCCTTCAGGAACAAGAAGGTGTTCCAGTACGACGGTCGCAAGGGGCCGGAGGGCGGCAACGATTTTTTTGAAGGAGCAGTGGCTCGCCCGGCGGAAGTTCTCCGTAATTTGCAGGATCAGTGGGGTTTTACTGCCGAAAGTTTGCCTTGTCTAATTTCAGACCAGCCGAAAAAGCCTGTTTTTGCGGACTCCTCCTTCAACTGGTATCACAATATTTTCTAATATTATAGCTATGAAACCTCATACTGGTATTGGTGACTGGATTGCTGCTAATTACGAGCAGGGTACCCCGTTCTTGGATCAGGTACCCCGCGACTGTAAGGATTTTTTGCTTTTGAACGCCCAGATCCGCGAGTACGACGCTGGTGAAATCATCATCAACGGCGGCGAGATCGGCGATTCCTTTTGCGTATTGCAGAGCGGCAATGCCATGATTTGTGGCATGATTTTGCCCGACGGACATTACAACACGCTGGCGGCCCTCCATACGGGTGCGTGTTTCGGCGAAATGTCCATCATCTGTAACGAGCCCACCAGCAACACGGTGATCGCCGCCGAAGACGGCTGCACGGTGCTCCATATTCCCCGCGACGAGTTCGTGGAGTTTTTGGACAAGAACCCCAACATCATGGTGTACCTGTACAAGGTGGTGGCAGACCGACTGCGGGCAAAGAACAAGGCCTTCGACGAATTCGAACGTCTTTCCTTGTTGGCTTCGGCAAAGGTTTTGCCCTTTATCGATTTTGCGCAGACCATGGAAAAGAGCCGCGTCACCGGCACGGTGCAGTTTGAATGCAACGGTGAAAAGGGCTTTATTGCCTTCCAGGACGGCCGTATCTGCTGTGCCAAGTGCGGCAAACTGGTGGGGCCGGACGCTCTCGAAATGCTGCTCAGTTGGGGCGACGAGACCTTGTTCAAGTTGGATACCCATTTGATGCCTGGTGTTGTGAACATCAACCAGATGTCCGACACCACGAGCCTCATCCTGGATGCCCTCAGAAATATTGATGAAAAACAAAGTGCCAAGTAACCGCCAGGAGGCGGCTGGCCAAAAACAAAACAGCCCCTGCAAAGGGCAAAAGGAAAAAAAATGAATTACGCAGACGCTGGTGTATCTCTGGCCCGTGCCGACGAAGCCATGGTTGGAGTCAAGAAGTCCGTCCGTACCACTTTCAACGAAGGCGTTCTCGGCGACGTGGGCAACTTCGGTGGCTTGTTCACCCTCAACCACTTGGGCATGAAGGACCCTGTTTTGGTCAGCTCCGTCGATGGCGTGGGCACCAAGCTCAAGGTCGATATCGAAATGGGTACCCATACCCTGCCCGGCCAGGACATCGTGAACCACTGCTGCGACGACATTCTCGTGCAGGGCGCTCGTCCGCTGTTCTTCTTGGACTACGTGGCTACCGGCCGCCTTGAACCGGGTGTCATGGACCAACTGGTTGCAGGCATGGCCAAGGCCTGCCGCGAAAACGGCCTGGTGCTTATCGGTGGCGAAACTGCCGAAATGCCGGGTTTCTACGGCCCCGGCGACTACGACATTTCCGGCACTATCGTAGGCGTGGTGGAACGTGAAAACATCATCGACGGCAAAAAGATCAAGCCGGGCACCATCATTTTGGGCCTGCCTTCTACGGGTCTGCACACCAACGGCTACTCCCTTGCTCGCAAGGTTCTGTTCGATGTTGCCGGCTACAAGGTGGATACTCCGCTGGACGGAACCGACATGACCATCGGCGAAGCACTCACCATGCCTCACCGCAGTTACTACCCGAGCCTCATCGATCTTTGCAACAAGAAGCTCATCCAGGGCCTTGCCCACATCACCGGTTCCGGCTACCAGGGCAACATTCCCCGTATCCTTCCGGACAATGTAGATGTTGTCATCGACCGTACCTCCTGGGATCCGGCTCCTATCTTCAAGCTTATCCAGAAGGAAGGCTCCGTGGAAAAGGACGAAATGTACTCCACCTTCAACATGGGCATGGGCATGCTGATCTTTATCGACCCCGCCGACAAGGCCGAAGTGGTCGCCCACCTGGAAGCCAAGGGCGAGAAGTGGGTGCAGGTCGGCGAAGTCGTTGCCGGCACCAAGCAGGTCAAGTTCCGCGATTAGTTAGGTACGGGGAGGAGCTTCGCTTCCATAGGCGAAAGTTATGTTTCAGGGAGTCGCGGCATTTGTCGCGGTCCCTTTTTTTTACTCAAAGCACCCGTGGGGTACACTTCGGGAACATTTTCAACTTTCAAATATATGTCGGTTGTTTGAAATCGGTTCCCGAGAATATATCTTTAGGAAAAGGCGCCGTGTTTGGTGTACGTGGCGCAAAAGAGGTTTTATGAAGCATCCTTATTTAAAAACTTTAGTTGCCGTTAGTGCACTTGCCGTGATGAGTGCCTGTGGTGATGACACTCCCTCCGATCCCAATAATAACGACAATCCGAGCAATCCTGTAAGTAGCGTTTGCACTGGCGTCGTTGTTACCGCGCAGGCTTACGTCATTGATTTGAGCAACGGTTCCAAGTATGTTGTCTATCCTGCCGACGGCCGTGTTACCGATGCCGCCGGAGTCTTGGTCGGCTCCTTTAACGGAACAGCTATTCTCGATGCCAACGGTGTCTTGATCATGAACGTCGATCCCACCATGTTGACCAATGTCTGCGAAGCGAATTCCCAGGCAGGTCCTGGCGATGAACCGGTTCCTGCGTCCTCTTCCTCTGGTTCTGTCTTGCCTGGTCTCAGCAGCAGTTCTACTGTTCCGGCTAATCCGAATTCCAGCGCAGGCGTTGGCGCCTCCAGTTCCTCTGTCGATGGCGGTGAACCTGTTGCCTCTTCCAGCAGTGCAGAACCTGTTAAAACAACGGGCAACCCCGAAGAAGACATCAAGAACTACCCAGTGCCAACCCTCAAAACCATTTTGGGCAATGGCACCTATGGTTGG
>JABUUR010000524.1 GCA_021443065.1 Fibrobacter sp. | reverse complement strand
GGTCAATACAGAGTAGATCCCGGCGCGGTGGCCGGGATGACAGGGCGGGGGGGGGGATCCCGGGTCAATACAGAGTAGATCCCGGCGCGGTGGCCGGGATGACAAAGCAAGCGGTGGCCGGGATGACAGTGAGGGTTAGGAGAGGCGCTCGGTGAGGCGGGTGAAGCGTTTGCTGCTGCGGCTGTTGCGCACGGCCTGGTAGAAGGCTCCGGGGGCGGAAAGAATCCACACGTGGCCCTTGGCGCGGGTAATGGCGGTGTATATCAGGTTGCGTTGCAGCATGATGTAGTGGCTGCTGTCCAGGATGACGATGACGGCGGGGTATTCGCTGCCTTGGCTTTTGTGGATCGTGCAGGCGTAGGCCAAGGACAGTTCGTCGATTTCTTCGTTTTCGTATTCCACGTTCCTGTCGTCAAAGGAAACCGTGAATTTTTTGTCCTTCGTGATTTTTTGTATGATGCCTACGTCGCCGTTAAAGACGTTCTTTTCGTAGTTGTTTTTCATTTGCATTACGCGGTCGCCTACGCTCCAGTTGGTGCCCGCAATTTTGTGACGGGCGGCATCTGGATTTAGCAGGTCTTGCAGGAACGTGTTCAACTCGAAAATGCCTAAGGAGCCTTTGCGCATGGGGCAAAGAATTTGCAAGTCTTCCATCAGGTTGATGTCCAGTTTGCTTTTTACACCTGTGGCCACCAACGATTGCAATATGGCTTTCGCCTCTTCGTCGTCGTTGTAGGGCATAAAGTGAAAGTTGGGTCCGTCGGGAGGTGTGGGGACGATTCCCTGGTTGATTTTGCTTGCCTTGTCTGCAATGTCGTTGCCGCCGGATTGCCTAAAGATGTGCTGCAACCGCACGCTGGGAATTTGGGGGCAACGCAGCAAGTCGTTGAGCACGTTGCCAGGGCCTACGCTGGGTAACTGGTCGGCATCGCCCACAAGAACGATTCGCGTGTGAAAACTTACTGCATCTAAGAGGGCCGCGGCAAGCCAGGTATCCACCATGCTGAATTCGTCTACAATCAACAATTTGCACTGGATTTGGTTTTCGGCGTTCTTTTTGAACTTGTTTGTTACCGGGTCCATTTCCAGAAGCCGATGGATGGTGCTGGCTTTTTCGCCGCATACGTCGCTCATGCGCTTGGCGGCGCGGCCCGTGGGGGCGGCAAGGCAAATGGACTCGTCCATTTTACGGGCAAGATGGATGATGCCTTTTAGGATTGTAGTCTTGCCCGTGCCTGGGCCCCCTGTGATAATGAAAATCTTGTGGCCCAGGGCCTTGCCGATAGCTTCTCGCTGTGTGGGGTCGAATGCGAACTTATGTTCCCGCTCCCAGTCCACCAGGGCGTGGTCGAAACCTTCCGTAGGGAGGTCGTTCATCTGGAATCGTCGAGAAATGTTGTCTGCAATCCGCTGTTCCGCATTGAAAAGCATGGGGTGAAAACAGTCGTCATCTACCCTGCGGATTCTTCCGTTGGAACAAGTCTGCTCAAATACATCTATGAGCCTGTTGACTGTATCGTCGTCCTCTATCTCCAAACGGAGATTGCGGAAAGTGCGGCTTAACAGGTGGTCCTTGGGAAGAAACGTGTGCCCGTCGCTTATGGATGCCTCTTGCAAGGTGTAAAGCAGAGCCTCTTGCAGGCGCTTGGGGCTATCCTTGGGTACGCCCACCTTCATGGCGATTTCGTCGGCCTTCAGGAACCCGATGCCGTATATTTCTTCACAAAGCATGTAAGGGTTTTCCCGAATCTTATTGATTGTATCTGAACCGAATTTTGAGCAGATTTTTTTTGCGGTGCTCCCCATAATGCCGTGGTTGTACAAGAACAGCATGGTGTTGCGGCTGTGGCGAGCCTCTTGCCATCGGGCGAGGAAATGCTCCACTTTTGCGGCGGGTAAACCCTTAATTTTTTTGCTGCGAAAAATTTCAGGATGGTTGTCCAGAATATCGAAGGTCCGTTCTCCAAAGACATCGTAGATGTTCTGGGCAGTCTTGGGACCTATGCCTTGGCACAGTCCGCTGCCCAGGTAGGTGACGATGTCGCTATCGTCTGCTGCTACCGTTAACTCAAAACGGTGTGCCTGGAACTGCTTTCCGTACTTGGGGTGCTTGCCCCATTCCCCCTCCAAGACGAGCTGTTCGCCTACCGTAAGGTCGGGAAATGTCCCCGTAACCACCACCACCTTTTTGGTATCCGCGTCCGTAACGCGCAAAACGGTAAAACCATTTTGCGGGCTATGGAAGGTGATTGATTTTACGGAGCCCTTGAGTTCCATTACTTAGGATGGTAATTGTTCTTGATGTCCTTGGATTCGTCCCATTTGTCGGCATCGAAACCTTCCATGGTTGAAAGTTTCTTTCCCCGCTTTACAAGCCAGGAACCGAGAAGTGCCGAGAGGATGACCGCCAAGACCAAGGCCGTGTTGTAGTTCAATCCGAATCCCAGGGGGGCTCCCTTCAGGTTGTCGGGGCTGACCCACAGGATGTAGTCGAAACAGATGAAACTCATGAACAGGCAGGGGCCTAGGGCTACCCAGAAATTCTTGTTTTTGCTGCGGAGATATACCACGGAAACGCAAAGACTGCACACGGCCATCAGCTGGTTGCTCCAGCTAAAGTAATTCCACAGGATGTTGAAACCTTCGGGGTTCAGGTTGCTCCAGAAGATGATTGCCGCGCAAATGGCGAACATGGGTACCGTGAGCATAAGGCGGTTTTTGGTGGAAGACTGGTCGATGTCCAGAAGCTCTGCAAAGGTAAGGCGCAGGCTGCGAAGGCTGGTGTCGCCGCTGGTAATGGCAAGGACTATGACTCCAATGACAACTAGTGCAGAAATAGGGGCGAAGGGGATGACTGTGGAGACCAGGGTGCTCAATACCTTGACGCCGCTGGCTCCGGTAATGAGTTCAGGCATCTGGTGATAAATGAACATACCGCCGGCTGCCCAGACCATGCCGATAAGGCCTTCGACAATCATCATGCCGTAGAATGTCTGACGGCCGAGATGTTCGCTTTTTTCGGTACGGGCCACCAGGGGACTCTGGGTGCTGTGGAAACCGCTGATGATGCCGCAGGCGATGGTGACGAACAACATGGGAATAATGGGCAGCTTTGCCGGATGCTGGCTGAAATTGCCTGCAAAATCAGACAGGGAAATTTCGGAAAGAACTCCGATGTTGGGGATGATACCGATGAAAATGGCCACGGAAGCAAGAATCAGCAAACCGCCAAACACCGGGTAGATGCGTCCGATAATCTTGTCGATGGGGAAGAACGTGCTCAGGAAGTAGTAAATGAAAATGGCCGCAATGGCAATCCAGAACAGGGTGGGGCTTACTGCATCGCCCACAAGAATGGGGGTGTTGATCAGTTGGGCAGGGGTGTTTGTGAACACTGCTCCAACAAGAATCAACGCCAGGGAAATCAATGCCATTACGATTTTGGATGGACCCTTGCCCATGAACTTGCGAGAGAGGGCGGGAACGTTGTAACCGTTGTTGCGCATGCTCACCATGCCGCTGAAGTAATCGTGGACGGCTCCGCCCAACACGTTACCCAGGGGCAGCAAGATAAAGACGATGGGGCCGAACTTGATGCCGAGAATGACACCGATGACAGGGCCGATGCCTGCGATGTTCAAAAGTTGGATCAGCACGTTTTTCCAGTGGGGGAGGACTACGCGGTCCACTCCGTCGGGATTGGCGAGGGCTGGCGGTTTACGATCGTCGGGTCCGAAGATGCGTTCTACGAATTTTCCATAAGTGAAGTAGCCGACTATAAGGATGGCGACGCCAATAAGGAATGTAATCATGTGATGCCTTCTTTTTTACGCAATTATTTTGCTGCGAACCTTATTCCTTGCCGAACTGCTGCTGGAAATAAAGGATGTTGGTGGTAAAGCTGGACTTGCCGGAGTAATCGAAACCGATGACCGGATGGAAGGAATTGCCCAGGGTGAATGCCACTTCGAAGCCGAACTTGAATCCGCAATTGCCCTTGACTGCCAAATCGTAATCGGGGCTGAGTACGTTGCGCTTGCCGGAAGACTCCATGTTGGCGTACTGGTAGCCCAAGGTCAACATGAGTTCCATCTCTTTAATGGGCTTGTAGCCGATCACCAGGTCGGCAATAATGCCGGTCAGGTCAAGTACGAGGGGGCCGTTGTGTGTCTTGGGCTGGTACTTGATGGTGCTGGAACTGTAGCCGAAAACGACGCTCACATCCAAGGTCTGGAGAACGGGGGGCAACTGCTTTTGGAACAGGTGACCGAAACTGTACTGGGCGCCGATGCCCAGCAGGCTGAAACCCTTCAGTTCGCTAATGGGGGGTAGCCACATGCCGCGGAGAACCAGGCGTGCGTGATAATAGCTGAACGCCATTTGAAGATACGGATAAGTGAAGAGGGGAAGGCTGTTCAAGGTTTCGTTGCCATAGATTTTTGATACATCGTAGGGCAAACCCTTGTCGCCGAAAATGGTGGGCAATTCGATGGTGCTCAACAGTGCCTTTTGCCTGTACACTTTGTCGCCGCTTGCGATGGGGACTAGGGCGAAGGGGAGGCCTGCCTCGAAGGCGAAACTCTTGGGTATGGAGGCGCTGGCGTACCAGTTGCTGTTTAACACGTTGCCCACGTTGTCGATGATGGGCTTTACGTACCCGGAGCGATTGTTAATCTTGTAGAATGCGTCCAGGGATTCGTCGGTGGTCGCCCAGCCTTTGCTGTCGGTTGCGTTTGCGGTGATGGCTGCGCCCATCAGGAATAGCGAGAGAACTTTGATGATGTTTTTCATGTTGAACCGCTAGAATTGGTATTGAAATGAAATAGAGGCGAAGAAAAACGTTTGCCACATATAGGGGGTCACGTCTTGAATTTCGGAACGAGTTGTGTAGACATCCTTGAACCAGTTCCCGAAAATCTTGATTGTGGGGGCCAATACGAGATTCTTTGTGAAGTAGTAACGGACGTTTGCCACCAGCGCAAGGCCCGAGCCCATGATTTCCGAACTCATGGAATCACCGTGGGCGTCCAGGGCGGAGTCCTTGGTCTTTACGTTGGTGTAGGAATACCCACCGCCCAGGCCGATTTGAAAGTTGTCGGGGTAGAGCAGGTTGTATGTGAATTCCAGCCCCAGGCGCCACATGCGGGTGCTGACCTCGTCGTCGTTTTCGAACTTTGAAAGTTCTGTATTGCCTTTCCAGTAGTTGAAATTTACGGCCAGGGTAAAGGCCCAGATGTTTACGCCCACGGTAAAGTCCGGCGCCGTCAACAGGCCTAGATCCGGCATGTAAATGTCCAGTTTCTTGTCCAGGGTGTCCTTGGTATGAAGGGTTGTGCTGTTCAGGTCGCCGGTGGAGTAGGCAAGCCCCCAGCCTACTTCGATAAAGTAAGTCTTGGGCCAGTGTTCATCGGCCATGGCCTGGGTGCAGAGCAGGGTAACCGCGGCGAACAATGTGAACAGAAACTTTTTCATTGGGTGCTCGTCACTTGGCGGCGTAGTAGAACATGGCGTCGATGCACTTCTTGGCGGCCACCCGGGTCTCTTCGTCCAGCTCCACGCGTTGTGCGGCCTCGGGATGGCGTAGGGTTTCCAGGATGTTTTCCAGGGAATTGCTCTTCATGTACTTGCACATGCTGCAACTGCCGATAAAGGACTTGTCGGGGAACTCGTACTGCATACGGGCATTCAAGCCGCATTCCGTCAACAGCAGGAAAGGCGTTTTGGCGGGCTGCTCCTTGATGTAATTTACCATCTGGCCGGTGCTGCCCACATAGTCGCTGAGCAACGCTACGCCGGGGTGGCATTCGGGGTGGCTTACCACCTTGAGGCCCGGATTCTGGCTGCGGAAAAAGTTGATCAGTTCGGAGTCGTAGGTCTCGTGAACGTAGCAGCAACCGCTGTGGAGGACGATTTCCTTCTTGATGTTTCGCTTTTTCATTTCGTCAATGAGGTTCTGGCCCATGAGTCCGTCGGGAACGAAAACAATCTTGTCGTTTTCCAGGCTGCTCACGATTTTCATCACATTGGAACTGGTGACGCAGACATCGCAATTTGCCTTCACGTCGGCGGTGGTATTGATGTAGCAGACGAAGGTGTGGTCCGGGTACTTTTCCCGAAGAGCGCGGACTTCAGCTCCGGTAATGGAATCGGCCAGGCTGCAGCCGGTCAGAGGTCCTGGAATCAGCACGTCCTTGGTGGGATTCAGAATCTTTGCGGTTTCGCCCATGAAACGCACGGCAGAGAACACGATGGTCTTTGCTTCCACCTTGGTGGCGTCCTGGCTCAGCTTGAAACTGTCGCCGTCGTAATCGGCCACCCCCAGGATGATTTCCGGGGCCACGTAACTGTGGGCAAGGATTACGGCATCCCGCTCCTTTTTCAGCTCGTTGATTTCGTTGATGATAGGGAGCATCTGCTCACATTTTTCCATGGAGTAGGTGCAAAGGACAGCGCCGGGCTGGATGGTTTTAAGACGGTTGTATAGTTCTTCTGCAGTCATGACGCCAAATATAGAAATATGGCAGGTGTGTGGCTGACAACCTCTGGCCTCTAGGCGCCTACACCTCCCCGATGCGGATCATTCTCCTGATGAGGGGCATGCCTGCCTCGCGGCAATCCTTAAGGTCGATTTCGAATTCCATGCTCCAGTCATTGAAATCTTCTTCGTCCTGAAGCATCTGCTGGACAAGCATTGTGTCTCCGTCGTAGGTGACAATGCTGTGGCGGAGGGCGCGGCCTTCGGCGTCTAGACGGAATTTGTGATGCTCCGCTATGTAGCCTGCCATGATTTCCATCAGGCGGTTTTCGGTCCAGGGTTTGCCTTCGCCGTCCACCAGCATCTGGCCTTCCGCCAGGTCGTCTGCCAGCAGGTCCAAAACGTCTCCGAAGGCCTGCTTTTGCAATGCCCCCATAATCTGGAAAATGCGTTGGCGGATCATGTTTACAAAGCGTTTCTTGTCGCAGGTAATGTCCGCTGCCACCTTGTCGGCACCGAAGGCTGTTTCCAGTTCGTTCATGCCCGCGGCTTCCAGACGTTTCTGGTAGTCTTCGGGGTGGGCCATCTTTTCCCACTCTTCCAAAAGGCTGCTGTCTGTACGGCGGATCATGTCGCCCAGGTACTCCTCCATGTCGCGGAGTTCCTCGTTCTTGCTGCTGTCAGGGACTGTCTGCTGCAAAACCTTGTAGACGTAGTTCAGGTGACGTAGCAATATGGCTTCCATGCGCTGGAGGCCGTACTGCTTGACGTAACCGCTGAAAGTGCTGAAGTTCTCGAACATTTCGCGGACGATGGATTTGGGCTCCACGTTCACGTCTACCCAGGGGTGCTTTTCTGCGAAGGAATTGTAGGTGTCGTAAATGAAATCCCGAAGGGGCTTGGGGTATTCCACTTTTTCAAGTTCTTCCAGGCGCTGGTTGAATTCCATGCCTTGGGCCTTCAGTTCGTCCATGCGGGCGTTCTTGGCCTTGTTCAATTGAATGCGCAAGATGTTTTCGGGATTTTCCACGATGCTTTCGCACAAAGTAATAACGTCCAGGGCGTAGTCGGGGCTTTCGCGGTCCAATTTGGGGAGGGTGTCCAGCAGGTACAGGGACAGGGGCTGGTTCATGGAGAAATCGTCTTGCAGGTCCACGTTCACCCGAAGTTTGCTGTAGCCCGGTGCAATCGGAGGGACGAACTCGATGATGCGCCCTTCTACAAGACTGCGGAACAGTTGGAAAGACCTTTTTTCCAGTTTTCGCTTGTTTGCCGCACTTTCGTGGCAGTCCTTGAGCAGGTTGCGCATGGCGCGGCAGCCGTCGGTGGGCCTGCTGAGTATGTTCAGGAGCAGTCCGTGATTGACCTGGAAACTGGAAGTCAGGGGTTCGGGAGCGGCCTGGATGAGACGTTCGTAGGTCCCTTTGTCGAAGGGGACGTAGCCATGTTCCGGCGGTTTTTTCTTCTGGAATTTCTTGCCGGTCTGCTTTGATTTTGCCTCCAACTTCAGGTTCTCTATGACGTGCTCGGGAGCCTGCACCACCACGTATCCGATGTTGTCGAAACCTTTGCGACCGGCGCGGCCTGCGATTTGATGAAAGTCCCGTGCGGTAAGTATCGCCGTCTTGTCGCCACTGAATTTGCATAGTTGGGTGAACAATACGGTACGAATAGGAACATTTACGCCTACTCCCAGGGTGTCTGTTCCGCAGATGACTTTCAACAGTCCTTTCTGTGCAAGTTTTTCGCAGAGAATGCGGTACTTGGGTAAAAGCCCTGCATGGTGGATGCCGATGCCCTGCTTAAGCCATCGCTTGACTTCGGGGCCGTAGGGACTGCTGAACCGGACTTCCTTGATGGCTTCGTTGATGGCCACCTTTTCTTCCTTGGTGCACAGGTCCAGGCTCATGAAATTCTGGGCGTTCGTAGCGGCGGCAGCTTGGGTGAAATGAACTACGTAGACAGGTGCCTTGCCTTCGTTTACCAGTTTTTGCACCGTGTTGGAAAGTTCTGTCTCGGAGTAGGTAAAGTCGAGGGGTACGGGGCGCTGGGTGGATCGTACGGTGACGGACTCCTTGCCGGTGTGCTTTGTCATTTCTCTTTCAAAGAATTCCGTAGCCCCGATGGTTGCGCTCATGAGCAAAAAGCGGGTGTGGGGCATGGTCAAAAGGGGAATCTGCCATGCGGCACCGCGTTCCTTGTCGGAATAGTAGTGGAACTCGTCCATGACCACGTCGGAAATGGTGGACATCTCTCCTTCGCAAAGGGCCATGTTGGCAAGGATTTCTGCGGTGCAGCAGACGATGGGTGCGTCACGGTTGACAGTGGCGTCTCCGGTGGATAGCCCTACGTTTTCCGGTCCGAATTCCTTGCAAAGAGCCATCCATTTTTCGTTGACCAGGGCCTTGATGGGGCAGGTGTAAACACTGCGACGACCGTGTGCCAAACTGTCGAAATGGAGCGCCAGTGCCACCATGGACTTTCCGGATCCCGTGGGGGTGTTCAAAATGACATTCTTTCCGTCTAGAAGTTCCAAAATCGCCTCTTCCTGGGCGGGGTAGAGGGTTGTCCCCTTTGTCTCGGCCCATCCAAGGAATGATTCCAATAAGGATTCCGAGGAAATATCGTTTTGGGGAATGAAATCTTTTAGACTTGTAGGCTTATTTTCGGTCATAACACAAAGATAGAATCATTGGGGCCTTGCCATTTTTTTAGATTTTTGGAATAGTGTTTTTGTTCGTGTTTCCTGAAAGGATATTATGGCTACCAAAAAGAAAGAAGAAACAGATCTGACTGAACTCCTGAGAGATCTTGCAAAGAATTGGACTATAGTGCTCCCTTGCATTATCCTGGCCGGAGTCGTAGGCGTTTTTGTTTCCATGTGGATTCGACCTGTTTACAAAGTGGACGCCCTTCTTCAAATAGAGACCAAGAACAACAAGGGTTCCTCCATGATGGGTGGGCTTGCAGGTCTTTTTGCCACCAACAGCCCTGCGGAAACAGAAATCGAACTGATCAAGAGCCGTCAGGTCATGGGTTCCGCCGTCGAAAAGATGAATCTTCTGTACGAGGCAGAGCCGGTAAACTTTATGGACCGCCTTCTCCACAAGGAAGGCCGGATGGATGTTTCCAACTTCGAGGTCCCCTGGGACAGCATTGTCTCCGAAAACAAGAACGGACCCTGGTTTGCGGTGCTTACCGATAGCGTGGGTTCCTATGACTTGTACGACCAGGACAAGAAGAAGGTGTTCTCCGGGACTGCGGGGCAAACCTTCAAGTTTCCCTATGCGGGGGATTCCGTGACCATAGGCATCATGAGCGTAGACGGTATTGCCGGTCAGAAGTTTGAAATCACCAAGAAACGCCGCCTGGATGCCATCAGCGAATTCCGAAAGTCCTTCGATGTGAAGGAACGGGGCAAAAAGACGGGAATTCTGGAATTTTCCTACATGGACATTTACCCGGACCGTGCGGTTGCGGTGCTGAACGAGGTGGCTTCGTCTTACTTGCGGCAGAACGTGGAAGAACGTAACGCCGAAGCGCAAAAAACCTTGGAATTCCTGGAAAAGCAGCTGCCCGACGTCAAGGCCCAGATGGATTCTTCCTTGATGAACTTGAACGCCTATCGCAATCAGGTGGGTTCCGTGGACATCAACGCGGAAACACGCCTGGTGCTTGAACGACGCATGAGGCTGCAGCAGGATATTCTGTCCCTGCAACAGAAAAAGCAGGAGGCCATCCGACTGTTCCATTCCGAGCATCCTACGGTCAAGACTCTCGAAGACCAGGAAGCCGCCTTGAAGCGTGAACTGGGGGGCACCTCCTCCCAGGTCAAGAAACTTCCGGCCACCCAGCAGGAAGTGCTGAAACTCCAGAACGAGGTGGAACTGACCAAGGTCATGTACACCACCATGCTGAACAACATCCAGCAGTTGCGCCTGGTTTCCGCCGGTGAGGTTGGTTCCGTCCGTATTGTGGACTTTGCTGAGGCCGTAACACGCCCCACCAAGCCGAAGCCCAAGATGATTCTATGCGTAGCCTTGTTCATCGGGTTTATCGTGGGCGCCGCACTCGTATCCCTCAAGTCTAGGATGAGCAGCGGTGTCAAGAGCGCAAGTTTTATCGAAAAAGAAACAGGCTTTACCGTATACGCCAAGGTTCCCAAGGGCAATCCCAACGGCACCAAGGGCACAAGACCCTTGGCTGTGGTCGAACCCGACGATGTGGCCGTGGAATCCCTCCGGGCGTTGCGTTCTTCCCTGGAATTTTCCATGATGGACGAATCGTCGTCGGTCATCGGGGTCAGCGGGCTTATTCCGGGCGTGGGCAAGAGTTTTGTCTCCGTGAACCTTGCGGCTCTCTTTGCGGGCATGGGCAAGAAGGTGCTTTTGATCGATGCGGATCTTCGCAAGGGCCGCCTCCACAAGGAGTTCGGCATCAAGCGCGGCGATGGGTTCTCCCAGGCGTTGCTCAAGTCCGTGGAACCCGAAAAGGTCATTATCCCCACGGAGGTCGAAAATCTTTTTGTCATCCCCTGCGGAAACGTCCCTGCAAACCCTGCAGAACTGTTGGGCTCCAAGCGCTATCAAGAGATGATTGACAACTTTAAATCCCAGTACGACCTGGTGATTGTGGATACGCCGCCCATTATGCTGGTGACCGACGCCGCCTTGGCTTGCCGCGTTGCGAACCAGATCGTCATGGTTATCGAATACAACAAGCACTCCATCGAAGCCATTCAAGACGGTATGGGCCAGATTCTGAAGGGCAATGGCAATGCCCACGCCTCCATTGTCATCAACAAGTACGAACACACCCGCAGCGAAGGCTTCGGTTACAAGTACGGGAAATACTAATGAAGGGAATCATTCTTGCCGGGGGTTCCGGCACACGACTTTACCCCCTGACCATGGTCACCAGTAAGCAGTTGCTGCCTGTTTACGACAAGCCCATGATCTATTACCCGCTGTCGACCCTGATGCTTGCAGGCATTCGTGACATCCTGATTATTTCTACGCCTACGGACCTTCCCAACTTCGAGCGCCTGTTGGGCAATGGAAGCGCCATGGGTCTTAACCTGAGTTACAAGGTGCAGCCTAGTCCCGATGGCCTCGCCCAGGCATTTATCCTTGGCGAAGAATTTATCGGTAACGATTGCTGCGCCATGGTCTTGGGCGACAACATCTTTTACGGTAACGGATTCAGTCCCCTTCTCAAGGCTGCGGTAAAGAACGCCGAAGAAAACGGCAGGGCCAGCGTTTTTGGTTATTACGTGGACGACCCGGAACGTTTCGGCGTGGTGGAATTCGACGATTCCGGCAAGGTGATTTCTGTAGAGGAAAAGCCGAAGGAACCCAAGAGCAACTACGCCATTACCGGCTTGTATTTTTACGACAATCGGGTATCCGGCTTTGCGAAGGCTCAAAAGCCCAGCGCCCGCGGTGAACTTGAAATTACGGATTTGAACAAGACTTACCTGGAATTGGGCCAGTTGGACGTAGAACTCCTGGGCCGCGGTTTTGCATGGCTGGATACCGGCACCATGGACAGCCTTATGGAGGCGGGCGACTTTGTCCGCATGGTTGAAAACCGTCAGGGAATCCAGATTTCCGCCGTCGAAGAAATCGCCTTTATCAACGGCTGGATCAGCAAGGAAAAGTTGCTGGAATCTGCGGAAAAGTACGGCAAGTCCCCCTACGGTAAACACCTGCGCAAGGTTGCCGAAGGAAAGATCCGGTATTAAATCAGGTATTAATCATGGGCAAGTTCAATTTTATCAAGACTTCTATCGAAGGGGTCACCATCGTAGAGCCTACGGTCTATGGCGACCATCGTGGCTACTTTATGGAAACCTACAACAAGGCGGAGTTCGACAATGCCGGCCTGAACATGGTTTTCGTACAAGATAACGAATCCCGTTCCAAGAAGGGGGTTCTCCGGGGGCTCCATTTTCAAAAGAAAAATCCCCAGGGCAAACTTGTCCGCGTTCTGGAAGGAGAGGTTTACGATGTGGCGGTAGACCTGCGCAAGGGTAGCCCCACCTTTGGCAAGTACGAGGGCGTTGTCTTGAGTTCTGAAAACAAAAGGCAGTTCTACATTCCCGAAGGCTTTGCCCACGGTTTTGTGGTGCTGAGCGAGACGGCCACGTTCGTCTATAAGTGCACCCGCCTTTACGACCCCACGGACGAAGGTGGGCTTTTCTGGAACGACCCCGCCATCGGCATCGACTGGCCGGTAGGAAACGGCTTTGAGCCCCTCCTCAGCGAAAAGGACACGAAGAATCCTTTGCTGAAGGATCTGGGCTTTGCCTTTGATATTTAATTTTTTTACCTTTATCCCAATGAAAAACATTCTTGTTGTATGCACCGGAAATATTTGCCGCAGTCCTACAGGCGAATATTTGTTGAAAAAGGAACTTGGACCGGGTTTCAATGTGATGAGTGCCGGCCTTGGCGCCCTGGTGGACCACCCGGCCCACGAAATCAGCCAGAAGGTGGCCATGGAACACGGTGTGGACATGAGCGCCCATCGTGCCCGTCAAATCAACCTGGACATTCTTCGCTGGGCAGACTTGATTCTGGTGATGGAAAATGGCCACAAGCAGGAACTGTTGAGCAAATATCCGGCTTTGGAAGGCAAGGTTTTTCGTTATGGCGAACCCCAAAAGGTGGACGTCCCAGACCCTTACCGCCGTCCGGAAATGGCCTTTGTTTTGGCATGGAACTACATTTCGAAGTTGACCCCTTATTGGGTCGAAAAAATCAAGCAGAGTGAAGCTTAAATAAAAGGGTAACAAGGAAGATTATGAAACAATTGAGTGCTGGCCTATGTGGTGTTGTCGCTGCCTTGCTGGGCGGCTGCGCTTTTGCCCCCCAAATGCGCATGGACATTCCAGAAGATCAGGATACCTTCGAATATAATGGTCTCACCGTTCGGGTCCATTCTATCGACAAGGGCGAATTTGCCGGTGGTGTTGCAAAGGACAAGGCGGATTCTTCGAGCAAGCCGGAATTCGGCGACTTAAACGACCTTATTGTGGATTCCCTTCCTTCCCTGGAATACCGCATTGGACCTCTGGACATGGTTCAGGTCGTTGTCTGGGAACATCCGGAATTGACTTCCCCCATGGGGCAGTACCAGCCCGCTGGCCAGAAGGTGACCACCGACGGCACGCTGTTCTACCCCTACGCTGGCGAAATCAAGGTGGCGGGACTTACCGCACAGGAACTCCGCGCAGAAATTACCAAGCGGCTTTCCAACAAAATCTTGAACGACCCTCAGGTGGACGTGAGGGTGACGGGCTACAATAGCCTTCGCGCAACCGTGACCGGCGCCGTGAACAAGCCCGGCTTCGTGGCTTTCTCTGAATCGCCCTTGACCATCCCCCTGGCGATCGCCGCAGCCGGCGGTTTTGCCGAAGAGGCTGACCCCTCCGGAATGCAGCTTCGTCGTGGGGACAAGGTCTATAACATCAACTTTATGGACGCTTTCAAGTCCAATTTGCCGCTGGACAAGATTGTGCTGAAACCCGATGACCAGATTTTCATTCCCGCCTTGTCCGAGACTCAAAAGGAGAACAAGGTTTACGTGCTGGGTGAAGTCGGCCGCGTCAGCGTGGTGAACTTGAATCACGGTTCTCTTTCCCTGGTCGAGGCTCTGGCATCTTCCGGCGGCTTGTCTACACTGTACGC
>JABUUR010000247.1 GCA_021443065.1 Fibrobacter sp. | reverse complement strand
CCATTTCGGGAAGCTACATGGTCTCTACCGACGGACAGCCCGCTGCGGTAAGCAACACCAGTAGCTACAGCAAAAACACCACCTTCCCCGGCGGAAGCATCGTGTACTACAACAACTAACAACCTCTTTCAATTCCATCCCAAAAGGAGTTCCCTAAACAGGGAGCTCCTTTTTTTAAAAGAGATCCCGGGGCAAGCCCGGGATGACAGGGCGCGGAGGGAGATCCCGGCGCGGAGGCCGGGATGACAGGGCGCGGAGGGAGATCCCGGCGCGGAGGCCGGGATGACAAGGCGCGGGGGGAGATCCCGGCGCGGAGGCCGGGATGACAAGGCGCGGAGGGAGATCCCGGCGCGGAGGCCGGGATGACAGGGCGCGGGGGGAGATCCCGGGGCAAGCCCGGGATGACAGCACAACGGAGGCCGGGATGACAGGGGGAAAGAACTACATCCAGCCGCGTTCCGACGTGCCGGAAATACCGCGAATCTTCAAGTCGAAATCATCCGGGTTGGTGGCCGCATCCATTGCAGTTTCCAGGGTAATCTGATCCGTAGAATAAAGTTCCAGGAGAGCCTGGTCGAAAGTCTGGCTATGGTACTGCATGTGGCCTTCGGCAACGGCCTGTTCCACCAAGTCAATCTTATCCTTGTCCTGGATGTATTCCTTGATTGCACCGGTATTCACCAGGATTTCTGCGGCAGGCACACGGCCCTTGCCATCCTTGGTGGGGAGCAGGCGCAAGGAGATGATACCTGCCAGGACTTCGGCCAGCAGCAGGCGGATTTCGTCGTGCTGGTGGGGCGGATACATGGAAAGCACACGATGGATAGTTTCGGTGGCGTTGGTGGTATGGATGGTGGCAAACACCATGTGGCCCGTATCGGCCGCGGTCATGGCAATCTGCATCGTCTCCAAGTCACGGATTTCGCCCACCAGCAAAACGTCAGGGTCCTGACGCAGGGCGGCGCGTAGGGCGTTCGCATAAGACAGCGTGTCCACGCCGATTTCGCGCTGGGAGATAATGGCCTTGTTATCGCGGTAGAGATATTCGATAGGATCTTCCACCGTAATGATGTTCACGGATTCTTTCTGGTTGATGTAGTCCAGCATGGAGGCAAGGGTAGTGGACTTGCCAGAACCTGTGGTTCCTGTCACCAACACAAGACCGCGCTTGGTAAGCGCCAGGTCGCGAATCACCTCGGGCAAATGCAATTCCTCGAATGCAGGAATCTTGGCCTTGATATGGCGGATAACAATGGCAATGGAGCCGCGCTGGCGGAACACGTTCACACGGAAACGGCCCATGTCGCGGGCGCCCACGGCAAAGTCGCATTCCTTGTCACGTTCAAAACGCTGCTTCTGTTCGCGGTTCATGATGTCATCCAAAAAGGAATCCATCATCACCGGGTCGATGCGTGTTTCGATAGGCCGCTGGAGGGTGCCGTTAATGCGATATACGGGGGGAACGCCAATTCGCAAATGCAAGTCCGAAGCCTTGCGGTTCACCATTTCGCGTAAAAGCTGCTCAATACGAAGTGTCTGCTGTTCGGCCATTAAATACCCCCAAATTTCGCACGATAGATTTTTTTGATTTCTTCGAGACGGGACTTGATTTCTTCATTGTCAGGTTCTTTCTGCACCAGGTCGGCATAGATGTCGTATGCCTTGCCGTAGAGTCCCTGATCAAAGTAGATCTCTGCCAAGGTGCGGGTGTTCAAACTTTCGTCCAAATCGTGGCTACCCCGATCCAAAGGGGCATCGGGGTTGTTGATGAGGCTTGCAGAAACCTCGTCGTCGGAGTCACCGGACATCAAGAAATCTACACCCTTGTTAGATGGCTTGGTTTCGTCGAGAGAATCGTCTTCCATGTCGAAGAGACCCTTGAAGGCTCCGGAGACCTCGGTTTCGAGTGCGCCCAGGTCCGGGCTGATCTTTGCGGGTCCATCGGAAAAATTCATATTCTCGTCACTGCCGAACAAACTGTCAAAAGACTTGTCCAGGTCGGACTTCGCTTCTTCGCTCCCTACGGTTGCGGCGACTTCTTCGATGGCGGCACCGGTAGATTCCTGGTCGCTAACCGACCCGGGCTTGGCATCGGGCAGATCCAGTTCATCGTCGTTTCCGAACATGGAGGCGAAGGCACCGCCCATTTCCTGAACGATATCCTCGGCCTGCTTTTCTTCTACGACGGGCAGTTCCAGTTCGGATTCCGCGGATTCCACCTGTTCTGCCAGGGAAATGTCAGCGGAGGCTTCCATGTTTCCATCAATGTTTTCTGCAGTGGTTTCTATAGGCAGGTCGTCGTCGTTTCCGAAAATGCTTTCAAAGGCGCTGTCCACCGCCTGGGTAGACTCGTCTGCGGGCTTGGCGTCGTCTTCAAGTACAAAATCCATGGGGGACGCGATGACGGGGTCCACGGGAGTTTCTACGGAAGCCACAGGATTTTCTACGGGCAAGTCTTCGTCGTTTCCAAAAAGACTGCCGAATGCGTTGGCGACGTCCGCATCCTTTTCCGCGGGCAGCTCCAGGCTTTCCTCCGCGGGCATTTCCAAGGATTCTTCTGCAGGAAGTTCAAGCGAATCTTCTGCAGGCAACTCCAGACCACCCTCTGCGCTCAGTTCGTCGTCGTTTCCAAAAAGACTGCCGAATGCGTTGGCGACGTCCGCGTCCTTTTCCGCGGGCAACTCCAGGCCTTCCTCCGCGGGCATTTCCAGAGATTCCTCGACAGGAAGTTCAAGTGAATCTTCTGCAGGCAACTCCAGGCTTTCTTCCGCGGGCAGTTCCAAGGCTTCTTCCGTGGGAAGTTCCAGAGACTCCTCCGCAGGCATTTCCAAGCCTTCCTCCGCGGCTGGTTCCGTGAAGGAGGATTCAAAGATGCTGGAACTTGCGGACTTTTCGAACAACCCGCTTCCGAAAACATCCGCAGCAGAAGAAGTTTCCGCAGGCTTTTCTTCGGGCAGTTCGTCTTCACCGAAGATGCTGTTGAAGGCGTTGTCCACGGTCGTTGGCTTGTCTTCGGCGGCAGGGGCGACGATGTCATCCCCAGATTCTGCAACAGGCTCCGCCACCGCCGGTTCAATTTCTTCGGGCAGTTCGTCTTCGCCGAAGATGCTGTTGAAGGCGGTATCCACGCTCATGGGCTTGTCTTCTGCATCGGCCTTGGGGGCGCTGAACACGCTGGACGCATTGGCCTCGGCCTCTTCGTCAAGGACAATGTCTTCGAACTTGGGAGAAGAAGATTCCTCGGCCTCCAGGTCGTCGTCCAAGCCGAAAATATCGGCCAGGGCGGAGTTCACATCGCGACCGGAAATGTTGTCGTCTACGGGGAATTCCTCGTTCTGCGCAACATATTCCCCCGACTGCAAGGCAGAATCCAGGGAGGCGGACAGTTCGTCGAGAGCGGAGTCGTCCATGGGTTCGCTGTTGGGGAGCATGGCGGCCAAGGCTGCAAAGGGGTCGTCTTCGTCAGAAGGCAAGGCAAAGTCTGCAGCAGGTTCTGTGGCACCGGAAGTACCAACTGCAGGTTCGTCCGGTTCGTTAAGATCGAACCCGCCGAAAATAGAAGATTCCTTGGGCTTATCCGCGGAAACAGGCGCATCGGGTTCGTCGATGGAAATGGGGGCCATGTCCACAGCCTTTTCAAAGGGAGAACCTGCAGAAGAAGAAAACGGCGAAGAGAAGGGAGACGCGGCAGGTTCTGCCGAGGCACTTTCCTCAATTTGCCCATTTTCTTCTGCGGAAGCCTCGGAAGCAAGGGATTCGCCGTCACCAGATCCAGAAAGATCAAGTCCATCCAGGTTCAAGTCCAGGGATTCGCCGTCGGAAGGCATTTCCAGGTCGGATGCGGCAAGGGCTCCGGCGGAGGCCGCAATGACATCTTCCACGGGAACGTCGTACTCGTCCTTCCAGAACTTGTTCAAGGGGTCCATGTCATGGAACTGGCGGTAGCAAAGGTTACGTTCGGCCTCCTTGCCAAGTTTGTCGTATGCATCGCCCATGATCTTGAGCACGGCCAGGCAGAACGGATCCTTCAGAAGAATCTTTTCGCACTGGGCAAGGCAGTCTTCGTAGTTTTCCATCTCGAAAAGAACCTTGGCCCGAACAATCATGCCGGCCACATCGCCGGTATGGACGAACAGGCCTCCATCCACCACACTGAGGGCGGCTTCCAGGTTGCCGGAAGCACGTTCCAAATCGGCAAGCCAGGCGAAGATTTTGGAATTACCGATTTTCTTTCCTACAGACTTTTTCAGAGAATCTAACGTAACCGACATATACACCCCTGTTAGAGTAGAATTGCTTCGTCAGCCAAAAGTACGGGAATACCTTCGCGAACCGGATAGACCCTGGAACCGTCTTCTGTTTCCAGGGCTTCCGTCAAAGGTTCAGACACAAATTCACCGGCAATGTTCTTGAGGGAACCGGCAGCAATGGCGCTGTTCAAGGCGGCCAATCGTTCTGCGGCGGCAATTTTCAGGGCACCCCTAGTCTCGGGGCAGCAAACAATATCCAAAAGTTTTGAATCCAACATAAGACCCTTCATATCAAGTACTTATGTAAAGATAACTCAATTTTTTTAGGATAGGTTAATTTATCGCAAGTATTTAAGGTTTACAAGGGCATAATCCCCTTCAGCGCCGTTCCCGATAAGCAAAAAGACCTTCAAGCCCAGGCTTTCGAGCCATTTCACGTCGTATTTTTCACGGAAACCCGATGAATTGGATACCACAAGCAGTTCCCGACAGCCTGTACGGTTGCAAATGGACTCCATCTCGGAATAGTTTCCCAAAAGGTGGAGACGGTTTTCTTCGGAAACTTCGGATGTGTCGTTGCTCACACATCCAAGGATTTCGACTCCGGGAATCACATTGTAGCGGTCAAACCAGAACTTCAGGGAATCCTGAGTGCCCCCCAGCAGTATGGAACGATGACGTTTTTTTGCAAAGATGCGGTAGAAATAGTTTATCCAAAATGCAACACGACGCCATGACTTGAGGGCTAGGGGGATGAACAGGCTGGAGACAACGGCTATTGCAGCCCAGTGAGCATTGTAGGCATAGGCGACTTCGTCATTGACAAGGGTAACGCCCTGCTGGGTCAATAGGCGGTAAGCCACATAGGAACCCACCGCCAAAAGGTTGGCAGGCACCAGGTAACGTATGAAGCGATCCCCCTTGAGGCTTCCGCTGGCATATTCCCCGCGGAAAATCAGGCACACGATATTGACCAGCACCACGATCCCCACCAGCCACCAGTCGGCAAACTGGTTAAAGTGGTAAATGGGATGTAGGACAGTTTCAATATGTTCCTCGCAGGAGGGCAAGGCCGCCGTATTTACCCCCACATCAACATCCCAGTCAATGGCAAGACAGGTGGTGACTACGGAACTGTAGCTCAAGGCGGTAAAGGCCCACGCGGCCACCACCCCCAGGTCCAGGAATATTTTCCAGAATCGTGGAATCAGGCGGGAGAACATTCCCAGGAATGCGGCAAACAAGATGCCCAGGGTCACCAAAAAGGCGGGCACAAAGTAAAGGTCCTTGTGCTTTTTCACAAAGATGATCATGGCCTTGTAGAAATCCACGTAAGATTTCCAGCGGCGGGTGCGGCAGCTCTGGCCCTTGAAATGAAGAATGTTGGTAGACGGGGTATAGTAGTTCTTGAAACCAGCGGCCTTGGCGCGAAAACAAAGGTCCAGGTCTTCGCCGTACATAAAGAAATCTTCGTCAAAGCCTTTCAGATTCTCGTACAGTTCCCTGCGCATGCAAAAAAAGGATCCGCTGATGGCGTCCACCTCGGTCACCTGGTCCGGGTCAGCGTAGGTCATGTTGTAGGAGGCGAACAGTTTGCTCTTGGGGAACAACGCCGCAAGGCCCACCGTCTTTGCGATGGCGGAGAATGTGGTCGGGAACGACCTACGGCACGCCAACTGCAAGGAACCGTCGTCGTTGAGGATGCGGCAGCCCACCGTACCCGAGTCGGGGTGTTCCTGCAAAAATTCCAGGACCTTGCGGAGGGAATCCCTGGATACCAAGGTATCCGGATTCACAAAGAACAGGTAGGGCTTGGTGGCGGACTTGACCGCCAAATTGCAGCCCTTGCCAAAACCCAGGTTTTCCTTGGAGTCGATCCAAAGGACTTCCGGGAAAAAGGCCTTGATCTCGGGAGAGATGGGCTCCTGGGAACCGTTGTCCAGCACAATAACCTGGGTGTCCATGCCCTCGCTGGCATCGCGGATGGATTTTAGGCACGCGGGAATAAAGTCGCAGGAATTGTAGGCGACAATGACGACAGAGCAGGAGTATTCGACGGCCATGGCAAAAACCTACGACAGGGCGGACTATGCCAGTCCCAGACGGAGCTTAAGTACCAGGAAGAAGGCCTCGGAAATAATGCCTCCGCTCATCTTGGAGGTGCCGCGGGTACGGTCCGTGAAGACAATGGGGATTTCCTTGACGTGCAGGCCCTTTTTCCAGATCTTGAAGGTGGTTTCGATCTGAAAACAATAGCCGTCGCTTTTCATCTTGTTGAGGTTCAGGGCCGACAAGGCAGAACGGCGGAAGCACTTGAAACCGCCGGTGGCATCGCTGATGGGAAGCCCGGTCACCAGACGGGTGTAGACGTTTGCAAAATAACTCAAAAGCAGGCGTTTCATGTCCCAGTTCACCACGCTGATTTTGTGGTCCTGATAGCGGCTGCCCAAGACAAGGTCGGCCTCCTCGGCGGCTTCCAGAAAGCGGTTCAGGTCCGTGGGGGCGTGGCTGAAATCGGCATCCATCTCGAAAATGCGGTCGTAGTCCCGTTCCAGGGCCCACTTGAAGCCAGTCACGTAGGCAGACCCCAGGCCCATCTTCTCGGGCCTGCGGATAAGGTGTACGCGAGGATTGTTTTCAGATTCCGCTTCTACCATATCGCCGGTTCCGTCAGGGGAACCGTCATCCACCACCAGGACCTCCAGGCAGGAGTTCTGTTCCAGGATGGCGGAAATAATGAGCAGGATGTTCTCCTTCTCATTGTATGTGGGAATGACAACTAAGCTCTTAGGGTATGCCATTTTATTCCTCGTTCCTAACATCCATATTTTCAAAACATTTTAAAGACAATTTACAAAAAGACTCCGGAAAACACCACTAGTCCCCGATGGATTCCGCCACTGGATACGCCTGGGTCTTGTTTCCGTTCATCATTTCGCCCAGCAGTCCCAGGGAAAAGAACTGCACCCCCATCACCAGGGAAAATCCGCCCGCCAAAAGCAGGGGGCGAACGTGGAGAGCCCCGGTCTGTATCCATTCATAGCCGAAATAGCCCGTGACGCCCAGGCCTGCAAGAACAAAAATCAGACCCAGCAATCCAAAGAAATGCAGAGGCTTGGCGGAAAAACTGCGCAAAAACATCAAGGACAGCAGGTCCAAAAAACCAGAAACAAGCCGGGACACGCCGTACTTGGAAACGCCATGGATGCGGGCGCGATGGGCCACGGGCATTTCGGTAATTCGGAACCCCTGCCACTTCGCCATGACGGGAATAAAGCGATGGAAATCGCCATAGAGGTGAATAAAGCGGGTCACGGTACTGCGGTAGGCCTTGATTCCGCAATTGAAGTCGTGAAGACGCTGGCCACAAACCGCAGAAACCGTCAAGTTGAAAAGCTTGGAGGGCCAGGTCTTGTGCCAGGGGTCCAATCGGCGGATTTTCCATCCGGAAACCAGGTCGTAACCCTCTTCGAGAATCTTGATCATCTTGGGGATTTCCAGGGGATCGTCCTGAAGGTCGCCGTCCAGGGTGGCCACGTACCTGCCAGAAGCCTTGGAAAAGCCATAAGCGAGCCCTGCGGCCTTTCCGCAGTTGAACTGGAAGCGGTAAGCCTTGAGGAACGAGTACTCCTTGGACAGGCCCTCCACCACTTCCCAGGTGTTATCGCGGCTACCGTCGTCGATGATGATTACCTCGTAGGTAAAACCCGTGGGAGCGATGGCGTTGACGATTTCTTTCAAGAGGTCCGGAAGGTTTTCGCTTTCCTCCTTGACCGGAATGACCAAACTTAAATCCATTGGACGCCTCTAATCAGTTGGCAACAGTTATTAGTTAGCTGCGGCGATAGCCGGTCCTGCAGCGGTAGAGTCTCCGGCCTTTGCGGAATCTGCAGCAGGGGCCGTTTCTTCGACCTTCAGGGGTTCATCAGGCAGAAGCTCAATCTGGCGGACAGCCATGTTCAAGCGGGCAAGGCCCCCTTCTTCGTAGCTCGGGACATTCTGGAGGCCTCTCAAGGTCACCTCCATGGCTTCCTTCTTCATGCCGGCAGCCTGGTACACGAAAGCGGCGGCCCAGTAGTTGCGCCATTCCTTGGGGAACTGGATCATACCCATTTCCAGGTACTTGCCGGCGGAAGCGGCGAGGCTATCGACGGCGGCCTTGCTTTCGGCGGTAAAGGGATGGGTGTTGCGGAGCTTTTCAATCTGGTCACGGGCGCTGAAGGAAATCTGCAAGTACAGGGAGACGTAACTGGACAGCAGACGTTCTGTTTCGTCGTTGATGTATGCGGTGCCGTCACCCAGGCCACGGAACTTGAACACGGTATCGATAAGGGCTGCAGTGTAGGCGGCGTCAAACTCGTTACGACGGGGGGTCAAGTCGCCCTTCACGAAGTTGTAGACCATGCCTTCCTGGACCATGTACTTTTCGAGGCCCATGAAGTTGGACATGCCCACGGTGGTGGAAATTTCGATAGGCTTGTCCATATTCTGCAGGGCAAGGTCGATGACCAACTTGTGCTGGGTAAGCATCATGCCTGCGCGGGTACGCTGGGCCCATTCGCTAAAGGCATCCCAGACCTGGTAGTGAACCTTGAACTGCAAAAGCTTTGCGGAATCTGCGGCAGTGAGAGTCTCGCCTTCCATGGCTTCGATGCGCTGCTTGAGCTGGGGCATGAGGCGGTTCGCGTTCTTGACCCATGTGGAAACCTGGTGGTTGGGATTGTTGGCGGAACTGTTGTCCAGCACCATGTCGCGATCGATGGCGGCCTTGTCGTAACTCAACTTGAGGACAGGCTCGTTTTCCAGCATCTGCTTGATGTACCAGTCGGTGTTACCCAGGGACAGGTTCACCACGCGAACGTCCTTACGGATGCCGGCGACTTCCTGGGCGAACCACAGGGGGAAGGTGTCGTTGTCACCGTTGGTAAAGAGGATGGCGTTGGGGCGGCAGCTGTTCAGCAGGTTGTAGGCGTAATCCCAGGGAACCCAGAGGCCGGAACGGTCGTGTTCCTTGTAGTTGGAAATGCAGGGGACAAGGAAGGAAACCAGGACTAGGCCAGCCGCCAAGGGGGTTGCGGCAACGGCAACGGAGCCCGTGGCCACGGTAAACACCAGGATGCCTGCGCCGATACCGAAAATCAGGCTCATGAAAATAAAGGCGGGAGTGTAGAAGTAGTCACGTTCGCGGACCTCCAGATGCACTGCCTCGGGGAACGGAGCGCGCTGTCCCTCACGGGCAAAGCCGGATTCAATCTTACGCCAGTTCTGCCATACCGCAGAATTTTCGAAGCCTTCGATTTCGGACTGGACCTTGGAAAGGGCGGCGTCGTTTGCACCACGGGCCTTCATGGATTCCATGCGCAGCTTTGCGTATTCGATGTTCTGACGCATGTCGATCAGGTCGTTGGGGTCCGGCAAGGCAGATATGCCCGCCCCACGTTCGTTCAACTGCTGGATATTGCGGCTCATGACGGAAACCCAGTAGTCGTGGTCGCGTTGTTCCATGCGGGTTCCGTCGGCAAAGTTGATGTAGAACAACAGGCCCAAAGAACAAAGGGCGTAGAGCACGGACATGAAAAGGCCCACCTTGGAATTGCGCTTCCAGCAGAACACGCAGACCATGACCAGCAGGCCGTTGAACACAAGGAAAATCAGCAATTGCAAGGCGGTATTATCGCCCATGGAACTCATCTGGGTTGGGAAATTTACACCCAGGCGTTCCAGGGGCTGGTTGTCGCCTGCATCAAAGGTGTAGATGCCATTGGCATAGTTCACCTCGCCCACCTTGTAGGGCAGGTACTGGGCAGTCTGGTAACCGCCAAAGCCCATGTGGGGGAAAGAAAGCAACTGGTGAGAAAGGCGGGAACGGCGATAGAAGGCACGGCTGATCATGCTTTCGGAACCGTACTGCTTACGTTCGATAAAGGCGTTGAAGGCATCCCAGTTCTCGGACTTGAAAAGGTTGCCCAACTGGAGGTTGCCCTGGTCGTCGCGGATGTTGATTTCCGGGTTGTTTTCATCGATGGTGGGGTTCAGTTCCGAACGGATGGGAATGTAAAGGTGAGTGCTGTAGCCGATCAGGGCGAAGAAGGAGAACGCCAATGCAAGGCGAACGCTATGGTTCATGCCGGCCTTGAAAGGCTTTACCAAAGAAAGCACCGCAAGCACGATCAGGCAAACCAGGGAAATCTCGATGAACGCAGAAACCATGTAGATTACGGAGCAAAGCAAGGTGCCGGTAATCCAGATCGGAATGCGTTCCACGATCTTTTTGGGCTGGGCAGCCAAAAGCAGCACAAACACAGCAGGAACCGTAAGCATGGTATAAAGGTGGGCTCCCACCCCGAGGAACGCGATATAGCAAATGAACACAAGGATGCGGTCGCTAAAGTCTTCGTCGTCGCGGTTCTTGTACCACACAAGGCCAAGGTAGGAGACCAGCATCAGGATGAACATGGCAATGCCGTAGACTTCGGCTTCTACGGCATTGAACCAGAAGGTGTCGGAGAAAGTCAGCAGGAAACCGGCGACAAGGGCGGCAGTGCCCAGGACGATGGTACGGGTCTTGCCGGAAATCTTGTCGGAAAGTCGTTCCAGCACACCAGCCCCGGTCTGCTTGGCGGAGTCAAGTACCACAGAGAGAATTTCCCAGGCGAAGAGGGCGGTAACGTAGACAGTGGCGGCGGAACTTACCACAGAAATGTAGTTCACCCGCTTTGCGATTTCTTCAACAAAGGGGAGCAGTACAATGACTGCGCGGGCAAGGAACACGAAGAAGGGTGTTCCGGGAGGATGAGGGATACCCAAGGTGTTGGCACAAGCCACAAATTCACCGCAGTCCCAGAAACTCACCGTGGGAGCCATGGTGAGGCAGTAAACAATCAAGGCGACAAGGCAGGAAATGCCCGCAAAAATATGTTTCATCCACTTTTCCTTAAACATGGTTATTTCTCCTTAGATTCGGGGACAGACTTGCTGCGGTTCTGCATATAGCCCGCCAAAATTCCATTGACAAAAGCATCGGACCCGTCGGTGCTGAACTTGGATGCAATCTGGACCGCTTCCGTAATGGCGACCTTCATGGGAATTTCGGGAATGTAGGCCAGTTCCACCATGGCGATGGAAAGAACGATGCGGTCGATACGGGCAATGCGTTCCAGTTCCCAATGAACGGAATTGGCCTTGATGGATTCTTCCAGTTCCTCGCGATGTTCCTGCACCAGGTCCACCAGTTTCATGCCGTATTTCTTTTGATTGTCGTGAAGCGGCTGGGCATCGAGAACGCCCGGAAGGGCCTGGCCTGGAGTCTGGCCCGTGATTTCCATGGCGTAAAGCATTTGCATCGCAAATACGCGAGCGGGTCTGTAACTGATCTGTGCCATAAAAGTTTTTCCTTAAAATTCCAAAAAAACGAACTGAATCAAACCATGTCCAATTAGATCGAACTACTTCTTGATTTGCTTGTACAGGTTCGCCATCTCCACTGCGGTAGAGGCCCAACTGCAACCCAGGTTGCCGGCCTTGAGCCCTGCGCGGTTCATGGCCTGGTCCACGGTGTCGGTGGTAAGAATGCCAAGAATCATGGGGACTTTACCCTCGGCGGCGATGCTTGCGATACCGCCGGTAGAGGCGTTCACCACAACGTCGTAGTGGCTGGTCTCGCCGCGGATGACCGCCCCCAGTGCAATCACAGCATCGTACTTGCAAGAGTCCACAAGGCGGCGGCATACACCCGGCAGTTCAAAGGCTCCGGGAACATGGGCAACGGTAATATCATCGTCTGCCACACCGAGGGTGGAGAGCTTTCGTACTGCACCTTCCAGCAATTTGTCCGTCACGATTTCGTTAAAGCGGGCCACGGCAATCGCCACCTTCAGGCCGCAACCATTGAGAGAATTCTTCAGTTCAATCATAATTCTTCCTTAAGCCTCGTCCAACTTCAGGTCGTGGCCCATCTTTTCTTTCTTGGTTTGCAAATAAAAATGGTTAATCTTGTTGGGCTTGATTTCGATGGGGATGCGTTCCACGATTTCAAGACCGTAGGCGGAAATGCCGCTGATCTTGCTGGGGTTGTTCGTCAGCAATCGCATCTGCCTTACCCCAAGGTCGGCAAGAATCTGGGCGCCCGTACCGTACTGGCGCAAGTCGGACTTGAACCCCAGCTTCAGGTTGGCTTCCACGGTGTCCAGTCCCTTTTCCTGCAGTTCGTAAGCACGGAGCTTATTGCAAAGGCCGATACCTCGTCCTTCCTGGCCCCGAAGGTACAGAAGAACGCCGCCGTGCTCCCCGATGAACTTCATGGAAGCTTCCAACTGCTCGCCGCAGTCGCAACGCATACTGCCGAAAATATCCCCCGTCAGGCATTCACTATGGACGCGGACATAGACCGGCTTGCTGAAATCAGGATTACCTGCGACCCATGCCACATGTTCCACGCCGTCGGTGGTGCTGCGGTAGGCGTACGCCTTGAAATTTCCATACTTGGTGGGAACGTTGGGGGCGGCCACGCGCTGCACCAGCTTTTCGTTTTTCAGGCGGTAGGCGATCAAGTCCCGGATGGAGATGATTTTCAAGTCGAACTTCTTCGCCACCTCCTGCAACTGGGGCATGCGGGCCATGGTGCCGTCTTCGTTCATGATTTCGATGAGGGCGGCGGCTGGGCGAAGTCCTGCAAGTTTCGCAAGATCTACGGCGGCCTCCGTATGGCCCGCACGGCGAAGTACGCCCTCTTCCTGGGCGTACAGCGGGGAAATATGGCCGGGGCGTCCGAAATCGCCGGGCTTGGAGGCTGGGTCGGACAAGGCAAGGATGGTAGCCGCGCGGTCGTGGGCGGAAACACCCGTGGAGCAGCCTTCAATCTTATCCACCATGATGGTGAAGGGCGTTCCCAGAATGGAAGTGTTCTCCGCAGTCTGGCGGGTCAGATTCAGTTCGTGGCAGCGGTTGATAGGCAGCGGGCAGCAAAGGACGCCGCGGCCTTCGTGGAGCATGAAATTCACCTTTTCCGGCGTAATCATCTCGGCGGCAATGACAAAGTCCCCTTCGTTTTCCCGGTCTTCGTCATCTACCACAATCAAAAATTTACCGGCCTTGAAATCCTCAAGGGCTTCTTCAATCGTATTAAGCAAGGTCACGCTCCTTCAAATAATTCTCGATGTATTTGCCAAGCATGTCTACTTCCACATTCACAATGGTGCCGGGCACCCAGTTTCGCAAATTTGTCCGGGCGAGGGTTTCGGGAATAATGCACACGCGGATGGAATCCTCGAACTTTTCGGCCACCGTAAGGCTGATGCCGTTCAAGGACACGGAACCCCGGCGAATGACATAGCGACGCAGATCCTTGGGCAGTTCCAAATCCACTTCCACCCCGGTTTCACGCTGGGCAACAGAGAGGACCTTCACGGAAGTATCCACATGGCCCATGACGAAATGGCCGCCCATGAAGGAATCCGCGCGGCAGGCCTTTTCCAGGTTCACAAGCTTTCCCGGTTCGGCCTGCTTGAATGACGTATTTTCTACCGTCTGGTGCATCAGGCAGAAGGTAGCCTCGTCGTCGGTGCAGCTTTCGATAGAAAGGCATACACCATCGTTTGCCACGCTGTCGCCCAAATGACAACCTTTAAAGAATCCGGGCGCCGACAAACGCATAGTAAGGGCATCCCCTCGACTTTCCAAGGAGAGGATTTTGCCCGTATTTTGAATAATACCCGTAAACATACGGCGCAAATTTAGAAAATTACATGGAACATGATGGTAAATATGTAAAAGAAAATGTGACAAAGAGGAAGGTTTTCAATTCTTGTAGAAAGACCGCGTAGGAGACTAGCTAACGAAAAAAAGACTGCTCTATGCGGGGTTTCTTTTCTATAGATCCCGGCTCCCCGGATCAAGTCCGGGGCAGGCTTAGGCCGGGATGAAGCATTTCTT
>JABUUR010000149.1 GCA_021443065.1 Fibrobacter sp. | reverse complement strand
ATTCGGTTATAAAATTACAAGTTTGTAATTTTGCAACACTCATTTAGTGAGCGGTTAGCACCTAGAAAGACTTGTCCACGTAGTGGATGAAGCATTGGAACCTCTCGAAAAGGTCTCGCGATGTTCGACTTTTCGAAAGTGCGGGCAGTGAATGTTTTTAATGCACAGGGGATCCTCCCCCTAAGGGGGCCAGCCACACCAAGGAACAAGTTCCTAAGTGTGTTGCAGCCGGCTCCCCGAGGCAGGCTTAGGCCGGGATGAACGCATGGCCGAGATGAAATTTACCAACAATCAAACATCCATCACAAATATCTATCGTCTATCGTCTTTCATTTTTTTTGACTTTTGCAGTTGCAACTGGCGGGCCCTTCGACGCTCCTTGCGACGCTGCCTGCGCAACCTGTTTCGCAAGGCCTCCATTTCAGAAACCTGGTGAAGCGCATCCATAATCCGCTCCGTGGCAAAAGCGTTATTCAACTTCTTGCGTGTAACGTAGTCCAACAGACAAACGCAAATCAAAAGGCCTCCCACAAACACAGCCAACGCCACCGGCCACAATATCACAGAAAAATGTCCCGCCACAAAGCCGAATGCCGGAGGCATTAAAATAGACCCCACGTAAGACCCGGCCATTTGAATGCTGATAGCCCTCCCAGAAAGAGCCGATCCAAAGCGTGCCGGAGTGGCATGAATCAAGGACGGATAAACCGGGGCGCAGCCCAGCCCCACCAGACAAATGCATACAGGGGTAAACCAAAGGGGCAAGGGTAAAATCAAGGTAAAGCAGCCCACAATCACAAAGGCAATGCCAGCGTGCACCAGGCGCATATCTGTAAAACGAATGGCAAAAAAACCGCTGGCAACACGCCCCACCATGACGCTTCCAAACATCATGGACACCGCAAGCGCACCTACCGCAGGCTCAAAACCTCGGGCAACCAAGTAAGTACCGCACCACAAGCCCGTGGAAATTTCCAAGGACGAATAAAAGAAGAACGTCATAAAGGAAAGTTTCATTCCCGGGACCCTCAGGGCATCCTTCAAGGAAACTTCCACTTGTAAAGATTCAGAAGTCGAGGTGTTTTCACGCTCCACCCGTTTCCACACCGGCAAGGACAATAGAAGCATCAACACGATTGCGCCAAGCAACAAGGCTGTAACCTCGTAGGCACCCCGCCAACTCACCCCAAGGAAAACCGAAACCGAAAGAATCGAAGGACCAAGACAGGCCCCTACGCCCCAACTGGCATGGAGCCAGTTGGTATGCTTGGATTCCAGGTGAATCGCAGCAAAGTTGTTCAAGGCCACATCAATGGCCCCCGCCCCAAGTCCCATGGGTACGGCCCAAAGGCACATCATCCAGAAAGCCGTAGAAAAGCCATAGCCGGCAGAAGCAAGAGCCGTAAGCCCAATGCTGACTACAGTGAGCCTTCCTGTTCCAAAAAGTCTTAACAAGCCTGGGGTAAGCAGGCTCGACACAATGGTTCCTGCACTCACGATAATGGAAAGTATCCCTGCAGCAGGCAAAGGGGCCGCAAGGTTTTTCTGAATCAGCGGCCACGCTGCACCAAGAATCGTATCTGGCAGACCAAGGCCGACAAAGGCGGCGTAAATAACAACCAACAGGAAAATCATCTTTATGAATTATACTAAACCGGTCAAATAGTTTTCTATTTCTTTTCGCGGATTCGCCTGTACAGGCTTTCGGCTTTTTCCGTATCCCCGGCGTTGGAAAACACGTGTCCCACGTTCTCGGCGCCAATGCGCCCCTGGGAATTTCCATCGAGCCAGGCCTTCATGTAGCATTCGAAAGCCTCGTCATAACGCTTTTGGGTAAAATAGATTTGTCCAAGATCCAAGTTCAAGTCAGCCTTACCCTTGTTGTGCCGCAGGCCTTCTTCAAGAGTGAATATGGCCATCCAGGGAGAAGCTGTCTTCACGTACATCTGAGCCAAGTAACGGCGGGCAGAAACATTTTCTGGTTCCATCAAGAGCCCGTTTTCCATTTCGTTCAAGGACTTCTTGGTAGAATCCATGCTGCGGTAGTAATAGGCCATGGTAAAGTGGACGTCCGCGCCGGCGGTCGCCGTCATTTGCAAGGCGTTCTGCAAGGTCTTGATGGCGTATTCATAATCGCCCAGTTTTTCGTATACTTCGGCCAGCCCATACCAGGCGTCCATACGGTCTGGATTTAACTGCAGGGCCTTTTCAAAGTTTTTCTGCGCAAGCGTCCAATCCCTACCCTTCATGTAGCACTCCGCCAGGGCAAAGTGCACATGGTCCGATTCCACCCCCAGTTCTACGGCCCGCTTGTAGGCGGCAATGGCTTCGCCGGCATCCCCCGCCAGGTAGTAAATGTCCCCCATGAGCATCCAGGCTTTTTCAAAATTGGGCAACAGTTCCACGGTACGCTTGTACGCCACCAGGGCAACCTCCTTACGGCCCAGTTGCACCAAAGCGTTACCCAGGTTGAACCAGGCGAAAGGCTCGTAACGGCCTTCGTCTATGGCGGCACGGTACATGGGTACCGACTCCTTGTAGCGGCCCTGGTCATAAAGTTCGTTGGCCTTGAAAAAATAATCGTCGGCGGCCGTCGCAAAAGACGACAGCATAAGCAACAGCAAAAGGACAAGGGAGAGCCTCGTTCGTTGAACGAAATAAAATTGTCTTTTACTTGACAAAGCGGAACTCCTTTGTGGCCTTTTGGGCCACCGGATAGCCGCCAAGTTGCGCCGGGCTGAACTTCCACTGCCGTACGGCATTCAGGGCTTCCGTCTCAAAGCCGTAACCCGGCGGATCCAGAGTCAGCACCTGGGTCTGGGCCACATCGCCATAAACGTCAATCACCATCAAGACCTTTACGTAGCCGTTCACTCCTATGCGCTTGGCTCGTTCAGGAAACTTGGGCTGGACCTCACGTAAAACCTGAGCCTGTTCATCCACTTCGCCGGCTTCGTAAACCACATTTTCCATACCGCCGGTACCCACGGCAACACCATCTCCTGCAGCACCTCGGGCCAGGGACAAATCCATTGAAAAATTCTCTCTTCGGCTGGTCCCCATGTTAGATGAAATCTTGAAGGGGTTGGGATTTACCACCGTACGCAACACCTTCTGTTTTACCTCGGGTTTCTTTTCGCTCACAAGGACCTCGACTTCTGTGACGGACTCCAGTTCTTTTTCTGTCTTGACACCCTTATCGAAAAGCAGCACATTCAACACAGGAACGGCAAGGAAGAACACTGCGCTCACAACGAAGGAGAGCACGATTGCCACAGGATAGCGGAAATACTTGGCCATGAAATCTGTGAATGAGAAGTGCTTCATTTTTTTTCAAGGGGATCCCGGGGCAAGCCCGGGATGACAGTTTAAAGGTTCTACGTTTGGTTTTCCTTGGGGCCCAGGGCAAGCCCGGGATGACAGTTTAAAGGTTCTACGTCTGGTTTTCCTTGGGGTCCGGGGCAAGCCCGGGATGACAGTTTAAAGGTTGTACGTCTGGGTTTCCTTGGGGTCCGGGGCAAGCCCGGGATGACAGTTTAAAGGTTCTACGTCTGGTTTTCCTTGGGGTCCGGGATATGCCCGGGATGACTGTTTAAAGGTTCTACGTTTGGGTTTCCTTGGGGGCCGGGGCAAGCCCGGGATGACAGTTTAAAGGTTCTACGTCTGGTTTTCCTTGGGGGCCGGGGCATGCCCGGGATGACAGTTTAAAGGTTCTACGTCTGGTTTTCCTTGGGTCTCGGGGCAAGTCCGGGATGACAGTTTAAAGGTTCTACGTTTGGTTTTCCTTGAGGGCCGGGGCATGCCCGGGATGACAGTTTAAAGGTTCTACGTTTGGGTTTCCTTGGGGCCCGGGGCAAGCCCGGGGACTGTTGGTGGTTTATTCTTCCTTATTGGCGGATATGGATACTTTTCGGACCTTGGCCAGGTTACATTCGTCGAGTATGTCCACCACAACTCCATTGGGGGCATCGCGATCGCTGACGATGATTACAGGACGGTCGGGTGCTTCGGCCATCATCTGGCGAAGCACCGTATTCAACGTGGTCAAGTTCACCTGGGTTTCGTTGATATGGATGGTCCCCTGACGGGTCACGCCAATCAAAATGCTTTCTTTTGCCAGTTCCTTTGCGGAACTTGCCTTGGGCTTGGTCACGTCCACGCCGGTCTCCCGGGTAAACGTAGAAGTCACAATAAAGAAAATCAGCAAGATAAACACCATGTCCAGCATGGGGGATACATCAATGCCGCCGGCCTCCCGGCTTCTTTTTCTAATAAAACTCATTTTGCAACCTCACCAGGTTCTTCTCCGCCTTGCAAATTACTACACCCGGATTCCTCCGAACGGTTTACGGAATCAAAAACAATGGATTCAAATTTCAGGGCCTCGCTCCAGGCCAGGTCTTCGACCTTGGAAACGCAGCCATTCAGGTAATTGTAGGCAAGCATCAGGGGGAAAGCCACCAACAGGCCTGCCTGTGTGGTAAGCAACGCTTCGGAAATGCCATCGGCCAAGAGTACCGGGTTTCCGAAACCAAAAAGTTGGATAGTCTCAAAGGTATGCACCATGCCAGACACCGTTCCCAGCAGCCCCATCATGGGGGCAAGTGCTGCACATGTGGAAATCGTCTTGAGGGACTTGGAAAGGTTCAAGGATATGCGGTGGCGGGTTGCCTCCATGGCGTTTCGGACTGCCACAGGACCTTCGTGACGATGGTCCCGGACATCCTTCACCAGGGCATAGAAATACCCGTAGGGGCGGCGGCTCAACTTGTCGAAGGCCACATCCTCACCCTTCTTTTTCAGGTTGTGCCAGAAGGAGGCCGAGGACTTTCCCCGAAGCATAAAATAGTAGCCGTAACGTTCCAGCATCAAAAACCACCCGAACCACCCCAACGCAAAAATCGGGGCGAGCACCCAGCCTCCCCTGAAGAGGATGCCGAAGGCTGCTTCAAGAATGGAATTCTGGTCTACGACAGGAACCATGGATGCCTTATTTTTCCTTAATCCAGAGGGCGTTCAGCACAGCCAGCCCGGCTTTTTCCATGCGGCCGCGCAGGGCGTCGGCACGGTTTGCCAAAAAGGTATGGAGCAGTTGCAGAGGGATTGCCACAATAAGGCCCGCTTCCGTGGTAACCAACGCGATGGAAATGCCCCCAGCCAAAAGTTTCGGGTCCGATGTCCCGTGCATGGTAATCACGTCGAACAACTCGATCATACCCATGACCGTACCCAGCAAACCCAGCAGCGGAGCCGTCGCAGCAAAAACGGAAACCCAGGTGAGTCCAGATTCAATGCGCGGCACCTCGGCGGAGAATACTTCTTCCAAGGCCTTCTCTGCGGCGGCGCGGCCGCCATACTCCTTGGCAAGCACAGTCTTTAGCACCTTGCCCACCGCACCGTGCGACTTTTGGCACTGAACCCGAGCCTGCTCAACGTCACCCTTCTTCAGGGCGTTCAAGGCACGGCGAGCGCCCAGGCCGCCAAACCCGCGAACAAGGATCCATACCAGTTTCACAAGCACAATGAGAAGCCCCAAGCCAAAGAGCGTGGCGATGGGGTACATCAAGATGCCGCCATCCTTGAAGAACGTTTTCAGTTCGTCTTTCCAGGTGGTTTCCTGATGGTTGGCTAGTTCGCTGCTCAACTCCGTACTCAAGAGCACATCCACAGGGATCCTTACGAAAGCGGAGTCCTTGGCGTCGGCAAAGACCCTGGAAATCTCGGACTTCGTCTCGGGAGTCAGGTTCTCCTGCCAACTAAAGGCCCGCTTTTTTTCGCCGGCCACCGGGAGCATCAAGGCAGAAGGGCGGTTGCCAGCGGAATCCATCACGGCGTTTGCCATCTGCATGGCGTAAAGGCCTCCCAGGCGCAAGCGGAATCCTTCAGAAACAGCGGTTCCAAAAACAAGTTCAGCCCGTTCCATCTGGATGGTGCGGGTAAAGGCCATTTCGTTCTGGGCCACATTCAAAATGGACCTGGCGATACGGAGTGGGTCGTCCCGATAAAGGCCCATTTCTTTCTTGACCTTGTTCTGGACCTCCACTCGTTCTGCAATCTTGAAGGGAATGCCCTGCTCCTGAAATTTTGCCAGAGTTTCGAGGCGTTCCGGACCGGCAGCCAGGGACAAGTACTCTGCCCGGGCCTTTTCCGCCTGGAGTTTCACCTGGGCCAAGTCTTCGCGGGCCACACGGACGTCTTCGAAAAGGCGGGCCCGTTCCGACATGAGGGCGTCCACCTTTTCCTTGCTTTCCTGGTACTTTTCGTTGAAGAGTTCCCGTTCCTGATTTGCAGTTTCACGATCTTTCCAGCGGGCCGCCACGGCCATGTCCCGCTTTTTACGGGCTTCCTCCAAGTCGGCCTTGGCGCTGTTCAATTCTGCACGTTTTTTTACAGCGTCGATGGATTCTCCCTGCTGGGCAAGGGCAGTCACAGGTACGCACACAAAAGCCAAAGACAACGCGAATAAAAGGGAGCCCCCCCGACCCTTTCGTCTTTCGTCTTTCGTCTGTAGCGAAGCGTTCTTTCGTCTAAACATCACTCAGCCTCCTTGGGAAGAACCACCGGAATGGTAACCAGCTTGGGGGCGGTCTTGCCTTCGGCGACCTTCATCACGTCTTTCAAGGCGGTACGCATTGCCAAATCGTCGGACACATTCTTCCAGACATAGCCCCCGTTTTCGGTTCGACCCAGCCAAAGCACGTCGTTACCGTCGTTGCTTACGAATATGGCAGCCACGGCTCCGTAGCGCATAAAGGTACCGGCCACATTCCGGGCGTCCACCTGCAGAAAGCCTTTCCAGACCTCGGTGGTGTACCCCAGGCGGATGCGGTCGTAGAACACTTCCAACGTTCGGTTCAAGCCGTCGTCCGCCTCGATCAGGCCCTTTGAAAGTTGGCTAGCGATTTCCTTTACGCTGTTCACCACTTCTTCGTTGCGGTAAGGAAAATCGGATTCGAATACGGGTGCCAGGGAATCGATGACCTTGGCCAGGGATGTTCCGTACTTTGCCTTGCGGTTTTCAAAATACTTGATGGTGCCAGCGGTCTTTTGACGGGCTTCGGCCAAGTTCTTGATTTCAACCTTCAGGGAGTCGATTTCAGACTTCAGGGACTTGTTCTGGGAGGCCAAGGCCTGCACCTTCTTGCGGCCCACTTCCACAAACTCGGCATGGCGTTTTTTTTCGGCATCGTGGAGAGATTTTTCGCGGGCGGTTTCAGCCTCTACAGCCTTGATCTGACGTCGAATACCTTCTACCGTTTCTTGTGCCCCTGCAACAACGCAAGTCAGGCACAAGCATATAAACAGCTTGGAAAAAAAAGAAAACTTCATAAGATAAAAATACAAAGAACCCCGATGAAAAATGTAGTGATTCTTTAAAAATTCTGCAAAAAGGGTTAGTTAACAGACGTTGACAGGTCTCAGGATTAGAGATCCCGGGTCAAGCCCGGGATGACAGTGTGCGGCGCCCGGGAGGACAGCGGAAGGGGAGATCCCGGGGCAAGCCCGGGATGACAATGCGGGACGGTGATCCCGGGGCAAGCCCGGGAGGACAGTACAACGGAGGCCGGGATGACAGGGCAAAAAAAAGAACCTCCCGCACAAGGGAAGTTCTTTATATGGGTTAAGGCCTTGGTCGACCGTTAAAATTACTTGCCCTTGATATCCTTGAAGTACTGCGGGGTGTTCTTTGCACCCTTCTTCTTCAGTTCCTTGATCAGACGGGTGTAGCCTTCGTTGGTAGCCCAGTCCATGACAGAGTAACCCTGGCCGCACTTGGCATTGACATCTACGCCCTTGCCGATCAAGAACATCATGGCATCGTAGTTGCCGTTCTTGACAGTCCAATGGATAGGCAGGTAGCCGTCGGGGCTACGGGTTTCCAGGGAGGCGCCGGCATCGGCAAGAATTTCCAGCATGTCAACCTTGCCAGTCTTTGCAGCCAAAAGAACTGCGGTACCCAAAGTCTGGGAGTCAATGCCTTCTTTCTTCAACTGTTCCAGGAGACGCACGACCACATCTTTGTTGCCCATCATGACAGCGTTGTCGATGACTGCTTCGCCGTTGCCGTTACGGACATTGGCCTTGGCACCGTGGTCGAAGAGGTAGTTGAGAACCATGAGGTTGCCCTTGTTGGCGGCAATTGCCACAGCATTGTTGCCGTTGTCTGCCGGCTGGTCAATTTCGAAGGAAGCCTGGAGGAACAAGGTCATCTTGGCAGTGTCGCTATTGACCGCGAAGGAGACGAACTGGTTAGGGGTAAAGGCAATCTGCTGCTTGGTAAGGTACTTACGGACAGAAGCGGGATCGTTGGGATCCATCGTGTCGTTACAGGCGGTCATGGAAGCCATCAAACCGGCGGCGCAAAGGGCCAAAAGCATTTTTTTCATTGTAAAAACTCCATTTTTCGAACTTTACGCACTAAAACTACACATTTTTTTCACATTTTTCATTTTTTTTTGCGAAAAAAAACAATTTACACAAAATAATTTAGATTTAAAAGCATGAATAGACAGTTTTTTGTAGCATTGAGTCTGGTTACCGCCACCGCGGCCTGGGCAGCCCAAACCAAAACCATCACCGACACATCCATGTCCGGAGACAACAAATCCGGCATGAGTTACTCCGACCGGGGTTCCTTCGGCCCCTACATAGAATTCAACAACTTGGATATGGACAACGTGACCTACGTGTACAAGGTTCACGAAATGCCTCAAAAAATCAACGTGGAGGGAACAACCATCTATGGAGCCACCGGCACCCTCCCCCTCAAGGAATGGTTCGACATCTTTTTGATGGTTGGCTACCAGTACCTTGGGGTAAGCCACAGCCCCCGTAACCCCTCGGCGGCATACGCGGACCTGGCAGAAATCGCAGACCTGTACGAGGATTTCGGGGACGCCCCCCTGGATTCTTCAGCCATCAAGGGACATCACGACATTCACACCGCCCTTTTCCAGTTTGGATTCGACATTTCCGTCCCGATCTTTACAAACTACAACTACCAATTGATGGTCAAGCCCTACGCCTTTGCAGGAGCCATCGTCGGAAAGACATTTTTCTCCGACGACACCAAGTTCCTTTCGCCGGTCATGTACGGCTACGCTTACGGTGCGGGAGTCCGTGTGGCGTTCCACGGGGCGTACCTCACCGCCGGCGTGCGTAATTCCCATGAATATTTCCATACCTACTTCGAACGGAAACTCTCCAAAACAAAGGACGGCGACGAATTCATGCTGGATTTTGACACCTATGTACAGCCCTTCATTTCCGTGGGAGTTACTTTATTCTAAACCCTGGATGTCGATGCGGCCTGTTCCGTACGACAAAAGTAGATTTCGGGTCAAATATCTTAAGACAGGCTTGCACTCACGATTCCTTTTTTATCTACATTGTTGACGTTACAAGTTTTTCAAAGAGGCTTACAATGGCACGTATGCGCGTTCTCGTATTGATGGGTGGCCCGTCCACCGAACATGATGTTTCCGTAGTCAGCGGTACCGGTGTTGTCCGGGCCATGAATCCCGACAAGTACAACATCCACCCGGTCCTTATCGACAAAGACGGAACTTGGCACTGGTCATCACGGGAACTGTCCCCTTACCAGAAGGACAACTTTTCCGTGAACTATTTCCGCGGCCTGGAAGGTACGGCAGCAAACAGCCGGAAGTCGCCGGCTCTCTCGGATCTGCCAGATGCAGATATTGCGTTCCTCGCCCTCCACGGCAAATGGGGCGAAGACGGACACATCCAGGCGCTTTGCGAAAACTGGGGCATTCCCTACACCGGATGCGGTCTTTTGGCATCGGCCCTTGCCATGGACAAGATCAAGTCCAAGGAAATCTACCGGGCAAACGGCATTCCCACCCCCGACTACCGCGTCATCTGGAAGCACGACTTTTCCGGCGACACCTTGGTGAAGGTCGCCGACGAGCTTGGATTCCCCCTGGTCATCAAGGACCCCCTGGGCGGATCCTCCATCGGTATCGGCATCGCCAAGGATTTGGACGAAGCGGGCAAGATTACCCAGGACCTGTTCAAGGACACCAACCGTCTACTCTGCGAACAGTTCATCGCAGGTGGCGAGGCTAGTTGCGGCTACATCGAAGGTGAAAAGCCCCTGCCCCCCACAGAAATGCGCATGACCACCCGTGAATACTTCGACTACGAGGCAAAGTACAACGGCGAATGCAAGGAAGTGACCCCGGCAGAATTTGCCCCGGAACTTACAGCACGCATCCAGGAGTTGGTGAAGAACGCCCACTACGCCTTGGGCGGCGCAGGCTACAGCCGTACCGACGTGCGCATTTCCATGGACGGCAAACTGTACGCCATCGAGACAAACACCCTGCCCGGCATGACTCCTACCAGCCTTTTGCCCCAGCAGGCCGCCTGCAACGGCATTACATACAGCCAACTCATTGACATGATTATCGAAAAGAGCCTCTATATCAAGAGATAAAGATGAATCTTGACTTGTTCGTAGACACTTCCCGCAAGGGCATTTCCATGGGCATGCAGGATAGCGATTCCGGGATGTACCTGGAGACTGTAGATGATGCAGCCCGTGGAGAAACTGCTTCTGCCATCCTAGACGAACTGCTGGTGCGTGCTGGCGCCAAGTTGGACCACATACGGCGAGTGCTTGTCACCCTCGGTCCGGGGTCCTTCAGCGGGCTTCGCACGGGGGTCGCCTTTTGCCAAGGCCTTTGCTTTAGCGGAAACCGAAAGTTGTACGGGGTAAGCACTTTGCAGGCCTTGGAATGTTTTTCTGTAAATGCCGAATCCAGCGAGGGCGCAGCCCACGAAACCCGTTCAGGCTCCATTGTTTCCACGGCAACCGTAATCATTCGGGCACGCCCCGGCTACTGGTACATGCGGCAAACCCGATTGGACACAGCCGAAGAAAGCTTTATTTCTACGGAGGAAGTTCTTGCAAGGCTAGAGGCCAACACGCCCAAGCGCATGGTCCTTGACGACGCAGTCTTGGCCGACGAATCCATCGCCGGTTTTATCCGTCAAAAGAACATTCCCTACGTGAACGAAAAGAACCAGAAACTTTCCGCATGGACCGCCCTATTTGACGTTGTGCCTCCGGGCCTTATCCAAGAAGCCAACTACATCCAGCCCTCCTACTTCGAGAAATTGAAGTAGACAGACGAGGCCAAAGGATTCGCCAATGCCCATCCGCAAAATGGAACAGAAGGACATCCCCGCGGTTCTGGAAATTCAAAACGCGTTGGCATTCCAGGACTGGAACGAACGCCAGATGGCTCAGGAAATTGCATCGAACTACACCTATGCAGAAGTTTATGAAAGCGAAAATTTCGCAATTCTTGGTTATGCGGTTTTTCACCTGCTGGGGCCGGATTCCGAACTGCTGAGCATCGCCGTCAGCGAATCGGCCCAGCGCAAAGGGGTCGGCAAGGAATTGCTGTCCAGTGGATTTTCCCTTTTGAATTTCGATGAAGGGGACTGCTGCTTTCTGGAAGTCCGAGAGAGCAATCAAAAGGCGCGGCGTTTCTACGAAAAATTCGGATTTCAATTTTTTGGAATCCGCAAAAAGTATTATTCCGACGGAGAAAACGCGGCCCTGTACAAGGCCGACAGAACATCTGTAAATGAATTGTCCAAGGGGATTTAACGTGTCAAGAATTCCTACAAAAAAAGAACGCAGAAAACATCTAAGGCGCATCATCACCGTGGTTTCGGTGTTATTCGTTCTGCTGATTGTCGCATTCTACCTCGTCATGACCCAAAGCGGCCATTGGCTCGTTGATGATGACGAGTTCAGCCACGTCAAATGGGTGGCTGTCCTTGACGGTCAATCCGCAGACCTGGAACGCAGCGATTATGCGGCAGGTCTTTTGGCAGAAGGCCGGGCGGACTCCGTCCTGATTCTTGGAAGGCGCAGCTTGCGCACCCGCAGCAACGCCGAATTCTATGTCGACGATTTTATGAGGTTGGGAAGGTTCGACAGCAACGCCGTTTTCATGGTGCCTCACGACGACCCCTCCACCATTGGCGAAGCGTTCACCATCATTCCCTGGCTCAAGGCCCACCACGCCGACACGGTGTTGCTCGTTACAACAGCCGCGGCAACCCATAGGGTCAAAAGAATTTTTTCCAAACTTTCCGGGGACTCCCCCGTCTTTTTGACCACCGACATACACAACTACCACTATGACGCAGATTCCTGGTACACCAATCGGGAATCCCGCAAGAACTGGCTTCGGGAATGGGCAGCATTGTTCGCCTCCTACATAGACCTGTGGTCCTCAGGGGAACTTACCGCCGCCGATTCAGCATTCCACAAGCCCATTGTTTCTGTAGCGGAATACGAGAGGTCGAAGGACGTCGTCATAAACCTGCAAGATTTGCTGCCCAAGGTACAAAAGAAAATCGAAGAAACCGCCCCCATCTCCAGCATGGCCGAGACATCGTCGTCATCGGCACAAGACTCCATAAAATCCAGCACAGCGACAACAAGTTCCGCAGCAACGAACACTGCGTCAACCCCAAAGTCCACACCCGCAGACTCCACAAAAAATTAATATTACAGGTCACCTTTTCAAGAACGGCAAAGCAGCGCAAGCACAGCAGTCAGCGGGGCATTCCAGTTGATTGCCGTTTCGTTGCTTGCAAAAGAGGGTTGCTGGTCTGCATAGGATAGCCCCGGCAAGTCGCCAGGGTAACGAACCCCGCGCCGTAAGTCTTGACGGTCGCCGTTGATGCCACCCACCAAAAGCCCCGGGACAGGATCTTCCACGCCGTCGCCATGGCTAATGCGGTGGTGGGGGTTAACCGGCGAGCTCCAGGCGGAACCCGTTACAAAACTATAGTTCACGGGGTTTCGACCGTACACGAAATTCAACTGCTCACGGCACCAAAAATCCAGGGCCTCCCCGTTGATTTCGTGGCGCCATAGGTTGACAATGGCAAGAGTCAACGCATGATTGCTGATTTCGCCGTTGCTCCCCCAGATAAACTTGCGGATAGAAATGCCGTAGGCATCTTCCTTTTGCAGTCGCATGATTTCCCAGGCGCATCCTTCAAGAGTTTCTCTCGCCCGCTTCTGCAAAACTTTATCATGATGCTGCAGCGAAAGCAGAATCCAGCCGAAATTTTGAGTATCACGCCAGTCCAGTCCCAACCTTGGGCCGTTTGATTTCATGTCCTCACGGAGCAAGGGGTACAAAGATTCCTCAGGCTCGTTACAGAACAGCGCCGCCCGAGCCCAAAAGAATTCGTCGTTCACATTGTCGTCGCCGTAGCCGCCGCTTCCTTCGGTATTACGAGGCCAATCCACTTTCGGATTATCCAAGGCCCATCGGTAGGCCCTTCTGGAAGCATCGAGACACCGCCCTGCAAAAAACGCATCGTCCTTGCGGTAGACCAAGGCGGCCATCGCCAAGGAGCCTGCGAAATTCAAAGTCGACGAAGTGGATTTCCCAAGAATCAACCGCTTTTGGGACCTGTCGGAAACCTCCGGCGAAACAAAGGAATCCCAACGTTCCGGAGTCACCTTGAAGAAAACTCCGCCGTCATCATCCAGCATGCGCAAAAAAAATTCAAGTTCAAAGCGGACTTCGTCCTTAAGGCTGTAGGGCTGTTCCCACGTTCCACCCTGGGTAATGCTTTCTACGGAACCTTCGCAAAGAAGGCTGGCAAGCAACAAAGTCCCTACGGACACACCGCCGTTCACAATGTATTTTCCATAGTCGCCGGCATCATACCAGCCGCCTTGGGCGTTCCAGAAACCGTCCCTATTCATCATGGGATGAAATCCGATGCAATCGTCCAAATGAGATGCGGGTCTCGCCCACTTTCCTGCAAACTTTTCTTCAAGTTCCACACCGCTGCGTTGAAAATAAAAGGACTTTATGTTGGCCTTCAGTTGCCTTTCAATCCAAGCCTTTCCTATTTCGAATTTTTCCGATTCAAAAAGGACCTTCGGAAAAACACCTTCGCAACCTTCGATATTTTCGCAAATTTGGATGGAGCACGCGCATTCTTTTTTTACCGCAGAAAAATCCCCGGTCCATAGAGTTTCCGCAGAGTAGTCGCAAGATCCTTGATGGTCAAAGGACCCCTCCCTGAAAGAGCCGACATGCAAGACTGCGCCCTCGGAACTTACAATGCGAAAGCGGAGTTTTTCCACAGGTTCCCGGGTTAATTTTTTCAGTTCCTCGGAAACCACAAAGAAAATCTTTGCCGCATCGGGTGCGTATCCTACATGATTATAGCGAACTGGAATTTCCATACCCTAAGAATAGCATTTCCCTTAGGATTCACGCAACATCTACGGACTAAATAACGTTTACCGTTGTATAAACAGAGCGAACTCACCATACATTGTCCCGGTCTCAGCATATTGTCCAGGCCCCCGCGTCATGGACAAAAAGGGAACCCACCGGCGTAGCCGGTGGTTCTTCATAAACGGGCCCTGCCCTAGGAT
>JABUUR010000289.1 GCA_021443065.1 Fibrobacter sp. | reverse complement strand
GCGGAATCTGCCCTGAAGGATGCGGGCTTCAAGTTTGAATGGCTGGAAGAAGGCCGCTACAACGCAACCATCGATTCCGGGAAGGTTCTTGTGCAGATGCCTGCCGCAGGTCGCGTGGCAAAACTTGGCCGCACGGTCAAGTTGACTCGCAGCCTGGGCCTTCGTCAGGTGGAAATCCCCGAACTTAGGGGCAAGAGCCAGAAGCAGGCCGAAATTTCATTGACCCGCGCAGGCCTTGTGCAAGGTGAAATCGTGAAAGGCGCCCACAAGAGCATTCCCCGCGGCGTGGTCATCCGCACCATTCCCTTTGCAGGGGAAAAGGTCCGCGTAGGCGACACGGTGAAGGTTGTGATTTCTGCGGGGGCAACCACAGGCAAGGTGCTTTTGCCGGACTTTACCGGCGAGCAGATCGACAATGTCTACCCGAAGTTGGAAGCACTGGGCTTTGTGGTGGGTAAGATCAGGCGCAGAAAGGCTCCGGAGGACATGGAAAACCCCATGCCGGGCGCTGTCATAGAAACCTCCCCGAGGCAGGGCGACTATCTGCCGCCTGATTCTAAAATCAATTTTATCATCGTAGAGTAGACTCCATGACACTATATCGTCTTGTTTCGCTGATGATTGTGGTTGCGGCGTTGTTTTTCAACGCCTGCAGTTCTAGTCCTGCGAAAAAGACCTTGCTTACCTCCGCGGATTCTTCGGTGATTGCGGAGGTTGTGGCAAGCAAGATGGCGCAGATGACTGCAAAGCAGGCCGAAGCGCCCCTGCCGCAGAACCTGGACTCCGCCCACATGGCCTTTGTTCGTGCCATGGACCTTGAAATTCGGGGGGAATCTTCCATGGCCAAGATGTTCTGGCAGCAGGCCGCGGAATTCGATCCCTACAGCAGGTTCCTCACTTTCAAGATGGCCGATATTTTGCAGGGCCAGGGGGCCGATTCCCTTGCGCTGGTGCAGGCCGCCCGCGGTCAGAAACTGAAGGGCAAGGTCACCTCTTCGCAGTTGGGGCTGTTGGCTCACTTGTACGTGAGGATGGGCATTGCAGATTCCAGCCGCAAGTACTTCAACATCGCCCTGGATTCTTCACATTACCAGGACATGTCCCTGCTTTACGATTACAGCCTGTTTCTGGAGGCGGTGAAGGATACCGCGGAACTGGTCCGTGTCTACGACCTGCTGCTCCCCCAGGTGAACTACACGCCGTCCCTTTTAAGGAGGCAGTTGGAACTGCTGGTTGAAACGGGCAGGGATTCTGCTGTCGTGGAACTTTTCGGAAAGGCCCACGAGGTCAGTGGCGACAAGGATCAACTTGCCAGGATGGTGCATGGGCTTGTTTTCCAGAACCGCATGGACGAGGCCAGGGCCATTATAGATACCCTGACCGAATCCACCCCAGAAGACGAGAGCATGATTGTCTTGTTCATGGACGTGCTGGCTGACAAGGACTTCCCGGCGGCTTACGCCCTGCTTAAAAAGAAGTACTATGCGGACAGCGTGCGTACCCCGGCCTTGACAAACTTGCTGGGCCAGTACGGATATGTCAACGGAGACAATGACAGTGCCAAGGTCCTTTTGCTGCAGTCCTTGCCCCAGTTGCTGGAACAGCCTTCCTATGTGAATTCTACGTACAGGGCCCTGACCAAAATAGCCCTTGCTGAAAAAAACATGAAAGATGCGGTGGTTTATGCAGAAAAGGTGGATTCCGTTTCCAATGGCAACGGCAAGGCTTTGCTCGCTGTGGTTTACGGTTCTGCAAAAATGTACGACAAGGCTTACCAGATATTGGATTCCCTGGTTGCGTTCTGGGACAATTGGGTGCCCATAAAGAGCATTGCCGACCCTGCGACCTATGGGAAATTGAACCAGGACGCCGAAGCGAATAAACTCTTGTTCAGGACGATCTATGCCAGCAATCTTACCGCCCATGCTTCTGAAATTTACAAGAAGTACCCTTGCGATTCTGTAAAGCAGAAACCTGCGTTTGACTTGTGGCAGAAGGCCCAGGAATTTTACGACTACATAGTTAAAGTCGATACCGCGGATGTATCGCTCCGTTTTTTTCGGGCTATCAACATGGAACGACTTGGAAGGCTCGATGAAGCCTTTGCCCAGTTCGACATTCTGCTGGATACCGCACGCTTTGTCGGCCTTGACGTGCCTGAAGTCTTGAACTACTACGGTTACACCCTGATAGACAAGAATCGTTCCGCAGAAGAAGTGGAACGCGGTTACAAGATGGTGCTTGAGGCCCTTGCCCTGGAAAAGGACGGCCCGTCGGAAGCATACCTTGATTCCAAGGCCTGGGGGCTTTACCGTATGGGGAGGCATGCGGAGGCCCTTGCGGTCATGGAACTTATAAAGGGCAAGCAGCTTTTAGAGGATTATATTTATTGGGAACATCTGGGGGCAATCTACGAAGCCCTGGGCAATAAGGCCGCGGCCTCCGCCACCTACAAGAAGTTGCTCAAGATGTGCCCCAAGAATCCTGCGGCGCTGCGGTTCTTGAAGGGCGCTAAAAAGTAGCGGGGCGGTTCATGCGCAGAAGTGTTCTTTTGTCGATGCTTGTTGCGCTGGCGATTCTTGCAGGTTGCGCTGGCGGTAAGAAGGCGGAAATGGTGAATGCCAATGCCGCAGTGGAATCAGAGATCCCCCGTGACAGTCTCAAGGCGAAATTTGTTCTGACCCTTACCGAAAAAAACGGCAAGACCCAGAATCTGGATGCGGTGCTGTTCTCCGTTCCCGGCAAGCGCTATCGCATGGAACTTACGGGCCCCATGGGGGTGGGGGTGGCTTCCATGCTTTGGACGGAACAAGGCTGGGTAATGACTTTCCCGACAGAAAAACTCTACATGAAGGGCAACGGATACATGGTCGGGTTGCTTGCGGATAATTCCCTTCCCCTGGTCCATATCCATCAGGTTGCCGATATTTTTGACGGAAGGGTGCTGCCCGAAGGTTTTGAAATCGAAGAGGAAAAAGACCAGGTGACTTACGCCAGGGAAAAAGGCGGAAAGCGTTTTTCTTTTGAAAGGAAAGATTCCGTGGTAACCTGGCTTTCCAGGACGGGGCGCGACGGCAAGCCGGAAACATTGCAGTTCCTGGAGTACAGGGCCTTTGAAGGAGTGAAAACTCCATCGAGAATAGTTTTTCAACGGGATGGAAGAAACTACCTGGAAATTAACATCAAGAAGGTTACCCGCAACAAACCCTTCAGTTTGGGCGTCTGGCGCCTCAATGTTCCCAGAAGTTTCTCGCCTGTGGACGGTTGATTTTGTAGATTGAGGAAGTATGAAGATATTTTCCAAGACCTTGTTTGCTTTTGTCGTGCTGGTTTTGTCTAGCGTGTTTTCCTATGGTGCGGACACCTTGGAAGTTTTTGCGATCCGTGTGGAGTTTGCCAAGGAGACTCCCAACGACAACTCCTTGACGACGGGCGACGGCACCTTCGGTTCGGACAAGGAAAAATCTTACAGGCTGGATCCGTCGGATATGCGGGGAAGCACCCACTACTGGAGAAAGCATTTCGAATTTGCCAACAGTTATTTTAACGCCGCCAGTAACGGCCAACTGGTAATCAAGTCCCGGATTTTTCCTTTGGATGGAACGGCCTACACCCTCAAGAGCCCGATTATCGACTATAACCGCACTACCAAACTGAAGGGCGAAAAGACCGCGGAGTTTGACGAGGCCCGCAGCCGAGACTACCTGAAGTTCGTGTACGACGCGGTGATGGCCGCGGACACCGCCCGGAACATGGGTGTGTCGCCCTTCCGCGTACCTCTGCCGGAAAGCCCCAACACGAAGCGAGCCTTTATGATTATCCATGCCGGGGCGAGCCGCCTTGTGGACGGCGGCAGCATGGGGACCAAGGGTGCGGACACCCCGGGCGATTTCATGGATGTGTACATCGACCGCTCCGCATGGGAATACCTGCCGGACACGTTGAAAAGCATTGCCACCGTGAAAGATACGATTCTTGGCGCCGACGGCAAGGATTCCGTACGGCTTGTGGGCGACGGCATTGTGCTGGAAGGCTCCGCCATCGATACGCTGCATTCCATTATGATTACCAGCGAAACCGCCTCCCAGGACGGATTGAACTGGGGGATCAACGGCATCATCGTGAACCAGATTGCCCGGGAACTGGGGCTGCCCAATACTTACGACGTGGTGAAGGGCATTTCGCGCCTGGGCTATTACGACTTGATGGATTTTGCCGGCTATAACGCCGGTAACGGGTTCCTGCCTTCGTTGCCGGCTGCCTGGAACAGGGCCTACATGGGCTGGAGTTCCGTGGTGGAGGAACGCCCTGTGGCGGGAAAGGAAATTTCTATCGACATCGCCGCGGCGGGTTCCGGCAAGTGCGCCACCTACACGGGCAAGAACCGCTGCACCGAAATCTTGAAGGTGCCCTTGAATGCCACCGAATACCTGATGATTGAAAACCGGCAGCGTTCCTGGGACGACGAAGGCTTGGTCAGTATCACAACGGATGTGGGCGTTGAAAACCTGGATACCACCATCAGCACGTTTGCAGTGGATAGCCTTAATTCTGTATTCGAGGATACGGTTTGCGTCAAGAAGAAGTGCTCCGCGAACAAGATCAAGGGAGTGGTCCTGGATGTAAGTTCCTACGATGCGGGGATCCCTGCCAGCGGCATCGTGGTGTGGAAGGTGAACGAATGGTACCTTCGCGAAACATTGGAATACGGCATTGCGAACTTCTGGGCGGGGGATACTTTCAGGGACCACCAGTTCGGTATCGCCATGGTTGAATCCGACGGAATCCTGAGCATTGGAAAGACTTTCAAGAACGCCCTGGGGGAGGATACCTACGATTACGGCTCCGGCACGGACCTTTTGCCCCATTTGCGTGTTCCCAATTCCTCGTCCAGCCAGAAATTTGACACGGTGACGGTCATAGAACCTACGGGATACGCCAATACCATGACGACCCAGGGGGGCTATACCGGCATAAGGATTGAAGTCTCGGTGCCGAAGGATGCCCGCGTCGAAAAGACCTCCAACGCCTTTATGGGGGACAGCGTGGTGAACTTTGCCGCCCCCGTCATTACGGTCAAGGTGAGCATCGACGATGGCTCCCTCAAGAATTCCAAGTTCCCCCGCAATGTGGGCTTGACCTCCGCGGTCCGCGGGGCGGTGTTTATCGAGGATCCCGAGAACGACGGCGAAAAGGCTATCGTCATCGGGGCGGAAGACGGTTCGCTGCAGGCCTTTTCCGCATTGGGCGAGCCCCTGCTGGCCGAAGACTCCGTGCTGACTCAAAAGGCATTGACCCTTAAGGACTCCTCTGTCGATGTCCCGCTTTACCGCACAGGCGAAAGCGATGGTCCGCTGGTAGGCCTGGCATCTGAGGGAAAGAACGTTTACAGCCTGCACAAAAACGCCCTTGTCCGCACGACGATTCTTGGAGGTGTGGCCCAGAAGCAGGTGCTGAAACTGACCGAGGGGTTGGCGGGCCCGCTGTATTTTGACGGAAAAATCTGGGTGGCGACCCATACCGCATTGAAGTCTGCGCAGGTGAACAAGTCCAACGAACTTGTCTGGAATGCAGACTCCATCGTCTTTGAAAAGGAACTGGAAAGGAGCAGCCTCGAAAAGTTTACGCCTACGGACATGGCGGTCTGCGGCAAGGACGAGCATGCAAAAATCGTTGCGGTGGGCGAGTACGGCCACTGGATTTCGCGTTATGTCTCGAACATGGCGGAAAAGGTAATGGTCCAGAGGTCTTCTGCCAAGGACCCTGTATTCAAGATGGCGTGCGCAGACATGGACCGCGATGGTGTCGAAGATGCGGTATTTGTAGGAAGCCGTGGTTCCGTTTTTGCCATGACGCTTGCCGACGACGAAAAACTGGTGAAGGCACTCTGGAATACCAAGGTTTACAAGCGGGGCGCTTCTGGAACAAGCGGCCTCAAGGATGAAACCTCTGGCGTTGCCGTTGGCGACATCAACGACGACGGTTACCCCGAAGTTGTTTTCCTCGGCGACAACCTTGTTTACGCCTTGGACCGTTTCGGGCTTCCGCTGAAGAATTTCCCCATTGTCATCAGCCGCGGTGCTCCCGTCTATGCCTTCTATAGCGATCCCCTGTTGATTGACGTGAACGGCGACAACCTTCCTGAAATCCTTGTGCCGAACAACGACGGCCTTGTGTACGCTTTCGACGTCAAGGGTTCGCAAATCAAGAGAAACGGGTTCCCTTTGGCGGCGGGCAGTCATGTGGATGTGGATTCCCTGCAGGAACTTGTACCCATGAGTATCTTTGCGGTTAACGCGGTGGCGGAATCCAAGTCCAAGGGGCCTGAACTTTACGCCATCCATAGGAATTCTGTTTCCGCCTTCCGCCTGCAGAAGGCCAAGTCCAATGCCTCGGAGTCCGCGCTGGCATGGACTCTACCGGCGGGGGGCAACGAACGTACCGCATGGTTCGACGCAAGCGCCCTGAAGGCTGTGGAAACTGTCAAGGCAGAAAACGCCATTACTGAATTCTTCATGTTCCCGAACCCCGTTCGCGGAGGCAAGGCGAAGGCCCAGTTTGAAATCGGTGCACAGGCCCAGTCTGCCACCCTGGAACTTTACGATGTGACTGGCCTTTGCGTTTTCAAGACTACCATGACCGACGTGGTTCGCGGACGTAACCGCTTTGAACATCTGGACTTGTCCGCCCTGGGCTCCGACGTCTATACCGCCCGTTTGCAGGTCAAGTTTGCAGACGGCAAGAAAAAGCAGAAACTTTACCGTGTGGGTGTAATCCGTTAATGCGTATGTCCAAGGGTTTTGTTGCCGCGTGTATGCTTGTTTTTGGCGCGTCCCTTTTGTGGACGGGGTGCTCATCTGTCGCCGGCGGGGACCCTGTGGAAATCAAGCCGGGAACGGTTGTGGCAAATTCTTCCAGCAGCACCGGTGATAATCCGGGTTCCAGCGCCGATGGAAATTCCTCGGCAACGGGTGCCCTTGACGGCCTGGATTCCCTGATCGATTTCGTGGAAATTCCCGCCTCCCTGTTGACTCGGGGGGTGACCAAATATGCCGTCGGCGCCTTTGAAATGTCCTCTACCGAGGTGACCCAGGATCTTTACAAGATGGTCATGGGAAAACTCCCCGCCATGGACAAAATCGGGGGCGATATTGCCGTGGCCAATGTCAGTTGGTACGATGCGGTCTTGTTCTGCAACGCCTTTTCCAAGATGGTGAACATAGATACCGCCTACGTTTACGACGGGGTGGGTGAGTTCAATATCCTGGAAAACCTTACCATCGACTACAGCGTGGAATCTGTGCGGCTGCCCACGGATACGGAATGGGAAATTGCTATTCGCGGTGGCACCAGTTCCAGGTTCTACTGGGGTGATGCCGTGGCCTCCAAGTACGCTTATTACGCACAAACTAACGGTCCTGTGAAGGTGGCAAGTTATCTGCCCAACGAATTCGGTCTTTACGACATGGGCGGAAACGTTGCCGAATGGGTCAACGACTGGTACGGCTCCACATCTACCAAGGATGAAGAAAACCCCACGGGCGCAAGCACCGGGGAATACAAGATTGTTCGCGGCGGAGGTTGGTCGGACAAGGTTTCCGCCATGGAATCTGCAAACCGCGACAACAAGAAAACCCCTGCGACACATTCCCAGATGGTCGGCTTCAGGATCGTTCATTCCATGGGATTTTAATTGAAATTGATACTTTCTCCAGTTGCAATTTGTTAAATTGTGCAACATGAAGATTTTATACTCCAAGATGTTCTTTTTGCTAAGGACGGCGGCCCCTGTCGCCATGGCGGCGATGCTCGTTTCTGCATGCTCCCAGGAAAAGCAGGAGAAACTGCCGGACCTGCCTCCCGTCGAAATGCCCAAGGAAATTCCCGGGTTGTACTCCGGCCGTATGCCCTGCGACGACTGCGTTACAAGAATGATTCGCATGAACTTGAACGAAGACAGCACCGTGGTGGTGGTCCAGAAGAAAATCGCGGACTCCGTGGTCACGGACACCCTTCGAGGTACCTTTACCTATGCGGACAGCATCGTGAAGGTTACGTTGTCCGAAGGTTCCGTCCATTGGAACTACAAACGCAGCGCCATGGGCAACTTGTCTTACATGACCAGCAACGGCTCTATTTACAAAGACGAAAACGGCATGCCCATGGACTTGATTCGAATTTTCAAGTCACCGGTGGCAAGCAAGAAGCCTCAGGAAGAAAATCCTGAAAACGCCCAGGAGAAGTAATGCCTTTTTCTGTTTTGATTGTGGATGACGAACCCCTGGCCAGAAAGCGCATGCGCGTTCTGCTGGAGGAATGTTCCTCGGAAGTGGAAATTCTCGGGGAGGCTGGTTCCGGCACTGCCGCCATCCAGCAGATTCGGGAACTGATGCCCGATGTGGTTTTTCTGGATATCCAGATGCCGGACATGGACGGTTTCGATGTTCTTCACGGATTGAGCAAGCACGAGGTTCCTCTGGTGGTGTTTACCACCGCCTACGACAACTTTGCGGTAAAGGCATTCGAGGAAGACACGGTGGACTACCTTTTGAAGCCTGTGGAACAGGAGCGCTTGGCGGCCGCCATTGAAAAAATTCGCCGTCGCCTGCCCGGTCTGGAAAACGAGCCCGCACTGCCCCAGGACTTTAACTGGGATAAATTGCGGGAACTGGTGAACAAGACCGAGAACTACATTCAGCGCCTCCAGATCAAGATCGGCGACCGCATTGTTTTCTTGAACCTGGACCAGGTTATCCGTTTTCAGAGCGAAGAAAAGTACACTACGGTATATGCCCTGGATGGCCGCTACGTCATCGACACCCCCATTATTGAACTGGAGAAAAAGCTGGACCCCAGGAGTTTTGTGAAGGTCCACCGTTCCCACATCGTGGCCGTGGATTACATTGCCGAATGCCGCAAGACGGAACAGGGCAAGATGGTGATGGCCCTCAAGGACAAGGCGGGAACGCAGATCCAGGTGAGCCGCAGCGTCATCAAGAAATTCCGTAACCTTTAGTAGCGAGAAAAAAGTGATGGATTCCGAAAAGAAGAAATTTTCAGCAAAGAGTTTTTTAAGGGGCTTGCTCCGGGAACTTGTGGTTCCCTTGGTTCTTGCCCTTATTGTTATCCAGTATGTGGTTCAGGCTTTCCAGATTCCCAGCGGATCCATGGAAGATTCCTTGAAAACCGGCGACTTCTTGCTAGGGCTCAAGGTTACGTACGGATCCCCCATCCCCTTTAGCAACAAGAAGTTCCCCGGCCTTGACCCCAAGGCGGGCGATATCGTGATTTTCCGCTATCCCGGTGAACCTGAATATCCCGAGGGTAAGCCTGAACGTTATACCCATCTCTTCAACGCGCTGATGTTTGGCAATTTCTACTGGGACCACCAACCCGAAGAAGGCCAGCCCCACCTGGTGCATTATGCGGATGGCCCCAAGGATTACATCAAGCGTTGCGTGGGCGTAAGCGGCGATACCATCGCTGTCCATCAGGGGCGCCTGTATGTCAACGGGGTCCGTCAGGATACGTTGCCGGGACAGGGCAAGTGGACCGCCACCGCCCGCACCCTTTCTCCCCGGGATGAACGGGAAACTTTCGTGGTGCCCTCCGTTGGCGATACCATTTTTGTGGATTCACTTTCCCTGGAAAAACTCTGGTGGCTCCGTTCCATTATCGCCCAGGAAAACCCGGATGAATCCGTGGTGCTGGATTTGTCGTTGTGGAAGGACGGGGTGGAAGATAACAATTACGATTTCGAAGATTTCAAGATTCCCGTGGAAAACGACCGTGGCCTGTCCCTGAACGAAATGTTCCGCCGTAACCGTCAGGTTCTCCAGCACCGCCTTTTGCAGGGCGACACTGTATCGGGAACCATGTCCTTTGCCTTTTTCAAGGAATATGCCCGCATGGCCTACCTGCCGTTGCTGGACCCCCACGCCAAGGGCGGTTTGACCCGTCAGGTAAGTTACGTCTCGTTTGAAGCCTCCCTGCTGCAGGACCTGGAAGGAAATGTAGCCTTGCTGAATCGCGGGCTGGAAACCTCCGGAGAACTTCCCGCGGAAATTGCCAAAGGCGATATCCCGACCGAAGGTGTGGAACAGGATTCCGCCGCGGCTCAAGGTGCCGTAGAACCTGCGCCTGCCCCGAAGTTCGAAATCCGTCGCAAACTGTCCCTGGGCGGAAAACCCATAGACCGTTATGTCGTAAAGACGCCGCAGTTCTTTATGATGGGCGACAATCGCGATAATTCTGCCGACAGCCGTTACTGGGGTTTCGTCTCCAAGCGCAACGTCAAGGCCCAGGCCCTGGTGGTCTACTTCTCCTTTGAAAATGAGGACGGTACCTTCGAGTTGGGGAATCCCTTGACCTGGTGGCGCCTGCCCTTTAAGATCCGCTGGACTCGCCTGGGTAAGGTCGCCCCCCTGATTTAGTATGGGTATAAAGTCGCTCACAGGTACGTTTGCCGGCGGTTTGTTGCTGGCTGCCTGCGCCACCCAGGTGGCGCCTAGCGGAGGTCCCGAAGACAAGTTGCCTCCGCGGGTCGCCGCGGTGTACCCTGCGCCCAACACCACCAACCATCCCAACGAACTTATGGTGAAGTTGGAATTCGACGAATGGATCAATGCCTCCATTCCCCGCAGCGCCGTGTCCATTTCGCCCCCCATCGAAAAGAAATTGCGGTTCGAGGTGAAGGGAAAATCCCTGTTGCTCACATCGCGGGCGGAACTTGACACGGGGACGACTTATACCGTCACCTTTGCAGGGGGCATCAAGGATCTTCGGGGAAACGCCTTGTCGAAGCCGTTCCACGTTGTATTCTCTACGGGGGCGGTCATCGATTCCTTGACGCTGTCGGGGCGTGTTCTTGTGAACGAGGCCATGCTGAGCAAAAAACAGTACCCCAGCGTGGGCTTGTTCCTGATGGGGCCTGATCGGGAAAGCCGCAAGTATCTGGACAAGTACCGCGATACCACCACCAAGGCCCTGGACTCGCTCCCCATGCTGCTGAAGGAGCCCCCCTTGTACGTTACCCGCGCCGACAGCGCCGGCGTGTTCACCCTGACGGGGCTGAAGGCGGGGCGATACCGTGTGGTGGCCTTTGAAGATGGAAACGGAAACCAGAAGATCGAATTGGCCACGGAACAGGTGGGTGTGTGGACCCAGGATCTTGTGCTGACGGAAGAGACCGCGGACACCCTGTGGCTGCCTATCGCCGACATGGATACTACGCGCTTGGAGTTGGAATCGGTGTCCCAACCCTATGCGAATATCCTGGAGGCAAACTTTACCCGCAACGTGTATTTTGACTCCACCTTCGCGGATACAAGCAACTGCTACTTGGTTTCTCCCGAAAACGAAAAAATCTACCCCAACCTTGTGTACCTGGGGTCTAGCAGCAACAAACCCCAATTCTACTTCGAAGAAAAGCCCCAGGGCGAATTGCTTTATAAGTTTATCTGCAATGCGGGCAAGGATTCCCTGCTTCGGTCGCTGGACACCACCCGCAACGAACTGGAATGGGAATGGAAAAAGATGGAGGCCGACACCCTTTCGCCCAAGATTTCTTCGGTGAAGTCCATTTCGAGGGCGGGGGCCGTATTCCCTCAGGATTCCGTATTGATATTGTTCGACAAGCCCAAGCTGGATTCCGTGGAAGACCGGTTTTTTACCGTGATCAACAAGGATACCGCCGAAGTTTTCGTGAAGCAACTGGACCCTGTGCGCTTTGTGGTGGAAAAGGCCGCCCCCTGGCCTACGGATGTCTCCGTGGAGTTGCTGCGAGGATACAAGGACACCACGTTGGCCGCCGCCGACAGCAACGGGGTTCGCGATACCGTGGTGGAATTCAAGTACAATCTCCTGAAAAAATTCGACATGGTGGCCAAGTTGAAACTAGCCTCGTTTTCGGGCGGGATTTTTTCTTCGAGGCCGGGAGTAGTCGTGCGCCTGCGTTCCCTCGCCAGCAAAAACTACTACGTTGAAAAATGCGGAAATTTTGGGGAGTTTAAATTTAACGACCTGATGGAGGGAGACTACTTTATGGATTACTACTACCCTCAAGAAGGAACGTTGATTCCCGACGGGGGCTCGGTAAGCCCATTCCGTTACGGATCTGCCTGGAGGGCGATTGACGATACCATAAAGTTGGGCAACGGTGAAAACCTTCTGAACACGTTGGTTCCCGTTGTTCCCATGTTGCGCTAGTCCCCTGGGCGGTTGAATGCATATTATAAAGGATATGATGATGAATAAGATTCCCTCTTTCGTTGCTATTGACCTGGAAACCACTGGCCTTGATTTTGAAAAGGATGAAATTATCGAGGTCGCGCTGGTCCGTTTCGAAGACGGGGTACCCGGGGAGTCGGTGGATTACCTGGTGAAACCGGTCTCTACGGCCCTGCGCCCTTTTATTGAAAATCTTACGGGCATTTATAAGAGCGACTTGGAAAATGCGGAATCCTTTGCCGCCGTTGCCGGAAAAATCTATTCCTTTATCGGCGACTTGCCTCTGGTAGCCCATAACGCGAATTTCGATTCCAGGTTCCTTAGACAGTCCTTTGAAAAAGTCGGCGTAAGTTTTGACAACCATCCGGTTTGGGATTCCCTGACGGTTTCGAGAATCGCCTACCAGGATGTTTCGAACCACCGCCTGGATACCTTGGTGCAGGAACTGGACATTCCCCGCAGCCGCGCCCACCGCGCCCTGCCCGATGCCGATGCTTGCGGCCGCCTTTTCGTGATGTGCCTTGAAAAGATACAGGGTGCCGGCCCATGGCTTGCAAAGGCCCTTTCCAAGGTTGCCGCAGATTCCTACTGGTCCTTGATCTGGCCTTCGGTGGATGACGCAACCGCCATGCCGGAATACAGACTGCCCCAGGTCCCCTTGGAAAGTGTGCTGGAAAAGGGCCGGTCCCCGCGGGTTTCTGATTTTTTTGAGGAAGGCGGACTCCTTGCGAGAACTGTTGAAAACTTCAAGTACCGCCACAACCAGCAGGATTGCGCCACCATCGTGGAACGCAACATGCACAGGGGTGGCCTTTGCGTGTTGGAGGCACCCACAGGTTCTGGAAAGTCCCTGGCCTACTTGGTGGCTTCCGCCAACAAGGCGGTTTCCGGGCAGCGGGTGGTCATCAGCACTGCCACGCGTGCCTTGCAGGAACAACTCTGGACTCACGACATCCCCATGATTTCCGGGCTTTACAATGGTATGCTGAAGCCCGCCATTTTGAAGGGTCGCGAAAATTACCTTTGCCTGCGCAAGTTCGAAGAAATTTTAAATGCCCCTGAAAATCTTTTGTTGCCCGATGAAAGGGACTCCTTCATGGCAATCATCCCCTGGGTGTACAAAACCACCTCGGGCGATGTGAATGAATGTTCCTCCTTTAGCCAGGGCCGCAATCGCGTGCTCTGGTCGAAGATGTCCAGTTCTGCAAAATCCTGCCTTGGTGAAAAGTGCCCGCATTACGGCAAGTGCCCGGCGCTGGCCGCAAAACGCAGGGCCATGAACTCCAACATGATCCTGGTCAACCATTCGCTGTTCTTTGCGGACATGTCCCTGGATTTCGCCCTGCTTCCGCTGTACGAACATGTGGTCTTTGACGAGGCCCACCGCTTGCCTGAAATCAGCAACCAGTCTATGGGCAGGACGGTTTCTTTCTTTGGACTTCGCAATTCCATCAAGGTCCTGGTACCGTCCCGTGGGCGGCAGGACGGCCTGATCTCAGAAATTGCATCCCTTGTCCCGGCGGAGAATGTGGAATGCCTGGAGGCCTGCGGGAACTTGACCGAAGCCTTGTCCGAACTAGAAAAGACCCTGCATCGCTTCTTCATGAAAATCGGAAAGAAACTTACGAAGCAGAAAAATTCCAGGGGCGGTTTTACCTATACCTCCGGCATCATGGCGGAGTACGAATCGGACCCCAGGGGCTTCCTGGACCAGTATGCAAAGGTGCAGAAACTTGCCGACGCCCTCGTTGCAAGACTTGCCCCGGAAAAAGGGTGCGAAAGTCTCCAGGGCCTTTTGAGCAACCTGAGCGGCCGCATGACCGAAATTTCAAGGTATGTCTCGGATTTCGATTTCTTGACCAAGGCCGGTCGCGAAGACTGGGTGTTCTTCATGGAGGAACCTTTCAATCCCCACACCATCAAGTTGCAGGCGTACCCCTTGAACTCCAGCGACATCATGAAGCAGAAATTCTACCCCTGGATCAAATCTGCCACCTTTACTTCGGCCACGCTGGCTGTTCAGGGCGAACTGGATTACTACGTGCAGAAAATGGGCATGGATACCCTGGGCGAAAAGAAGAAACCCTTTGTTCGTGTCTATGTGGATTCTTCCAACAGGGACCAGCGACAGTCCGTGATGGTGGCCAGGCATTTGCCGAAACCGTCCATGCCGGAATTCAACGACGCGGTGAACGCCACCCTGTGTGAGATCTTGCCGGAGGTGGACGAGAACACCATGGTGCTGTTTACCAGC
>JABUUR010000474.1 GCA_021443065.1 Fibrobacter sp. | reverse complement strand
GGTCGGGAGTTGAAAGAGGGTTCGCTTTTGCTGGAAACCCGGGATTTGCGGCGTGTGTTCAGTGAAACCGGCGAAAAACTGGAAATTCTGAAGGGCGTGAACTTTTCCATGAATCGTGGAGAACTGGTAGCCCTTACGGGTTCCTCCGGTTCAGGCAAGTCCACCTTCTTGAATCTTGTGGGAATGTTGGATACGCCCACCTCCGGAGAAATTCTTTTTAACGGCAAGTCTCTTTCAAAGTTCAACAGCGAAGAACGGGACAGGTATCATCGTTTTCACGTAGGGTTCGTTTTCCAGTTCCACCATTTGCTCAGTGAATTTACGGCCCTGGAAAACGTCTGCGTGCCTGGCCGCATTATGGGTAAGTCTGAACGTGAATGCAATGAACGTGCGGAAATGCTCCTTGAAACGGTGGGCCTTAAGGACCGCCTTAGGCATCTGCCACGGGAACTTTCCGGCGGCGAACGTCAACGCATTGCCATTGCAAGGGCCTTGATGAACAATCCGGACTTGGTGCTTGCCGATGAACCTAGCGGCAATCTTGACGAGGCCAATTCCGAAAAGTTGAATGAATTGATAGGTGAATTGAATCAGAAGTTTAATCAGGCTTTCCTGATTGTCACCCACGACGAAAAACTGGCAACCTTTGCCAAGCGTCGCGTGGTCATGCACGGTGGCTTGATTCAAAGTTTTGAATAGGAATAGGATTGAATAATGTCTGATATCAACGGTATTTTTTCTAAGAAGGCCAAGGGCGTCTTGCAGGCCGCCCGTATGGCCGCCCGCAATTTGGGCAGCGACAGCATCAGCACCGAACATTTGCTGCTGGGCCTTGTACGTGAGGATTCGGGATTTGCCGCCGAAACATTGAAGGCCCTCCACGTGAACTTGAACGAACTGGGCGAAAACGTCCAGAGGGCATTGACCTCCAATGGCGGCATCATGACCGTGGGCGACGCCCGCGGTGCGTTGCTTACCTTTACCGCCCGCTGCAAGACTGTGCTTTTCAATGCCGCACAGATTGCCAAAAAAGAGGGTGACCAGTACATCGGCCCCGAACACCTGATGTTGGCCATTCTCCAGCAGAGCGAATCTGCGGCGGTGGGCACATTGTCGTCCTTTGGCGTTACTTACGATAATTTTTACGAAGCCCTTAGGCAACTTAAGCGGGAATCTTCCGGCGATTCCATGTCGGGCGAAGGCTCGGGTGAAACGGGATACGAAACTGAAAACTCCCGCGGGATGGGCGAAACCCGTCAGCAGGTCCGTTCCCAGTCCCGTTCCAAGACTCCGATTCTGGAACACTTTGGCCGTGACTTGACAGCCATGGCCCGCCAGGGCAAACTGGACCCCATTATTGGCCGCGAGTCCGAAATTGAACGCTTGATCCAGATTCTTTGCCGTCGCAAAAAGAACAACCCCGCCCTGATCGGTGAACCCGGCGTAGGTAAGACAGCCATTATCGAAGGCCTCGCCCTTAAAATTGCCCAGAAGAAAATTCCTGAACTTCTGGCAAACAAGCGGGTGGTTAGCCTGGACGTTGCCGCCATGGTGGCCGGTACAAAGTACCGTGGCCAATTCGAGGAACGTGTGAAGGGCCTGATCATGGAACTTCAGCGTGTGGACAATTCCGTCATTCTCTTCATCGACGAACTGCACACTATTGTGGGTGCCGGCGGTTCCGAAGGGAGCCTGGATGCCTCCAATATCTTTAAGCCCGCCCTTGCCCGGGGCGAACTGCAGTGCATTGGCGCCACTACCATTGACGAGTACCGCAAGTATATCGAAAAGGATGCCGCCCTGGAACGTCGTTTCCAGACCATCGTGGTGAATCCGCCTTCCTCCGAAGATTCCATCCAAATTCTCGAAGGGCTTAGGGCGAAGTATGAACAGCACCATAAGGTGCATTACACGCCGGAGGCCATTCGCGCCTCTGTCACATTGTCCGAACGTTACATCAGTGAACGGTTCTTGCCGGACAAGGCCATCGATGTGTTGGACGAGGCCGGCGCCCGCGTGCGCTTGAATTCCATCAGGACTCCCGAAGATGTCAAGGAGATGGAAGATGAACTGGCCAAGGCCATCCAGAAGAAAGAAGAAGCCATTGTGGATCAGCAGTTCGAATCTGCGGCTTCTCTCCGGGACAAGATCGAGGAATTGACCGGTCGCATTGCAGAACGCCGCAACGCCTTGAACAAGGAAGAATCCAGCGAAATGCCTGTGGTTGACGAAAACGAAATCCGCGACTGCATCAGCAAGATGACGGGCATTCCTGTTAGCCGCCTGGCAGGTGAAGAGGCTCAGAAACTTCTAAAGTTGGGCGATGAAATCAAGGAACGTGTCATCGGGCAGGACCAGGCTGTGGATTCCGTAGTCAAGGCCATTCGCCGCACCCGCGCCGGAATCCGCGATACAAAGCGCCCCATGGGAAGTTTCCTGTTCCTGGGCCCTACGGGTGTGGGTAAGACGGAACTTGCCAAGGTGTTGAGCCTTAGTTTGTTCGGCAGCGAAGATTCCATGATTCGCATTGACATGAGCGAATACATGGAAAAGCACAGCATTAGCAGGCTTATCGGTGCGCCTCCGGGATACGTGGGCTTCGAAGACAATGGCGGACAACTTTCCGAAAAGGTCCGCAAACGCCCCTATTGCGTTGTGCTGCTGGATGAAATTGAAAAGGCCCACCCGGACATTTACAATTTGCTGTTGCAGATTCTGGATGACGGCATTCTTACGGACAGTTACGGTCGCAAGATCAATTTCAAGAACACCATCATCATCATGACATCCAACTGCGGCGCCCGCGAAGTTCGCCACAGTTCTGGCATGGGCTTTACCAAGATGGGGGAGGTTGACGATTACGAACGCATGGAAAACGCCATTCGCGAAGAGGTGAAGCGGGTGTTCTCGCCGGAATTCTTGAACCGTATCGATGAACAGATTGTTTTCCGTCCCCTGTCCAAGAGCGAACTTACTTCGGTGGTGGACATCCAGTTGATGTTCCTGCAGAAGAATCTGTCCGAACGGGGAATCCTGCTGGAAATTTCTCAGGAAGCCAAGGAGTTTGTCGTAAACCACAACTATGATTCCGCCCTTGGTGCCCGCCCCATCCGCCGTTCCATTCAGCAATTGATCGAAGATGAAATTGCGGAAGGCTTGCTCCTCGGAATTTACAAGGATTTCTCCACTATTTCGTTGAATGTGGTTGACGGAAAATTGAAGTTCAAGTCCGAGGAATTGTCCAGTACTTGATGGTTTTTTCTATATTTTAAACAAACAATCAACCAAAGGAAACATCATGGCAAAGATTTCTGCCGTTCTTATTTTCGGTGCTCCGGGTTCTGGAAAGGGCACTGTGGGCGCAAAGCTCGCCGCTACCACTTCTCTCAAGCACCTCTCCACAGGTGACATTTTCCGCGGCATCGCTCCCTCCAGCGAATCCGGGAAGTTGCTTGCTTCTTATTCCAGCAAGGGCCTTTTGGTTCCCAACGAAGCCACCGTCGAAATCTTTGGCCGCTATGTGGAAGGCCTGGTAAACACCAACAAGTTGAATCCCGAAAAGGACGTGCTCCTTTTGGACGGCATTCCCCGCACTGTCGAACAGGTTAAGCTTATCGAATCCATCGTGGATGTAAAGCACATTTTCGTGCTGGACATCAAGGACGAAGCAACCATCGTTGCCCGCCTTTTGAACCGTGCCAAGATCGAAGGCCGCAAGGACGACGCCGACGAAAACGTCATCAAGAACCGTCTCAAGGTTTACAAGGAATCTACCGCCAAGGTCCTTTCCAAGTACAGCAAGAAGATCATCACCCACGTCGTTGGCGACAACACTCCCGACGAAGTGTTCTGCGACGTGCTGAAGGCTTACGTGGATTTCTGCAAGGCTTCCCAGAAGTCTGCAAAGAAATCCGCCAAGAAGCCCGCTGCAAAGTCCAAGAAGAAATAGTTCCGACGGGCATGCGGTATAGGCCGCCTAGCGTATGAAAAATTCAAAAAGCGCTCTGTGAAAACGGGGCGCTTTTTGCGTGCGGCTCCGTATTTTTCTATAATATGGATGAATTTTGAATCTTGTGCGATAGCAAAACAAGGTGCTTTAAAATATGAAAATCCTAGTGACAGGTGCTGCCGGCTTTATCGGTTTTAAAATTCTGCAGATGCTCGCCATCCGCGGCGACGAGGTCGTGGGTCTTGACAATATCAACGACTATTACGATCAGCGCCTCAAGTATGGCCGCCTCCGTGAAAACGGATTTGCAGAGCCTAATGACGAATTTGAATTTGGCAAGATGCTCACCAGTTCCAAGTGGGACAACTGTCGCTTTGTTCGTATGGATATCTCCGACAAGGATTCTCTGGATGCCTTGTTCGCCAAGGAAAATTTCCACAAGGTCTTAAACCTTGCGGCTCAGGCCGGTGTCCGCTATTCCATTACAAATCCCTACGCCTACATGCAGAGCAACATGGTGGGTTTCTTGAATATTCTGGAAGCCTGCCGCAACTACAAGGTGCCCTACCTGGTGTACGCGTCAAGCAGCTCCGTCTATGGCTTGAACAGCAAGGTGCCTTACAGCGAAGACGACAAGGTGGATTCTCCCGTTAGTTTGTATGCAGCTAGCAAAAAAAGCAACGAACTGATGGCCCATGCGTATGCAAAGCTTTACGGCATCGCCATGACGGGGCTCCGCTATTTTACTGTCTACGGCCCCTGGGGCAGGCCCGATATGTCGCCCATGCTTTTTGCCAGGGCCATATCCAAGGGCGATTCTATCAAGGTATTCAACAACGGCGACATGATTCGCGACTTTACCTACATCGACGACATTGCAGAAGGGAGCGTCCATGTGCTGGACCGCATTCCCGATGCATCCCGGTGCCCCGATGGGGTTCCTTACAAAATCTACAACATCGGATGCAGCCATCCGGTAAAGTTGATGGACTTCATTGCAGAAATTGAATCTGCCTACGGTTGCGAGGCGAAAAAGGAATTTTTGCCCATGCAGCCTGGGGATGTTTACCAGACCAATGCCGATACCAGCAAGTTGGAACAGCAGTGCGATTACAAGCCCCACTGGAGTCTGCACGACGGCATTGCCCAATTTATGGAGTGGTACAAGAGCGAACAGAATCCCCTCCGGTAAATTATTCTAAATTTTCGCTACTTATGAAAGCTTATATCTACGACACCACGCTGCGCGATGGCAATCAAGATCGCAAGATCAGTCTCTCTCTCGCTGACAAAATTCAGATTACGCGGATTTTAGACGCTTTCGGCATTGATTACATCGAAGGTGGCTGGCCCAATCCCAGCAATCCCACCGACGAAGAATACTTCAAGGAAGTCAAGAAACTTAAGTTGAAGCATGCAAAGATTGCAGCCTTCGGTAGCACCCGTCGCCCCAAGATCCTTCCCGAAAAGGATCCCCTGCTCCAGGCATTGGTAAGGTCCGAGGCCCCCGTAAAGACAATCTTTGGAAAAAGTTGGGATTTGCACGTTACAGAAGTTATTCATACTACGCTGGAAGAAAACCTGGACATGATCCAGTCTTCCGTTGAATATTTGAAGGAACATTCTGAAGAAGTCATTTACGATGCCGAACATTTCTTTGACGGCTACAAGGCCAATCCGGAATACGCCATTGAAACATTGAAGGCCGCAGCCTTGGGCGGCGCGGATTTCATTGTGCTTTGCGATACCAACGGCGGTACCATGCCTTGGGAACTGGAAGAAATCATTGAAGCCGTAAAGGAACATGTGGATGTGCCCCTGGGTATCCATGTGCATAACGATTCCGGCCTTGCTGTGGCCAACAGCATCTATGCCGTAAAGTCCGGGGCCTCCATGGTCCAAGGAGTCGTAAACGGTTATGGCGAACGTTGCGGCAACGCAAACCTCACCACCATCATGGCCGACCTGAACTTCAAGATGGGTGTCAAGTTCTTTGCCGCCAAAAAGATTGCGGGCCTTCGCAAACTGTTCCTGAGCATCGACCAGATTGTAAACATCCCCAGCGATGTCCGTGCCCCCTACGTGGGGGAGGCGGCCTTTGCCCATAAGGGTGGTGCCCATATCGACGGCGTCATGAAGGTCTCTTGCAGTTTTGAACATGTGGACCCCCATTCCATCGGCAACAGCCGTGTGTTTGTCACCAGCGACCAGGCAGGCGGTTCCCTTGTGGTGGAAAAACTCAAGGCCATCAAGCCGGGCATCGACAAGAAGGACCCCATGGTGGCAAAACTTCTTCTTGCCATCAAGGAAAAGGAGAATGCAGGCTGGCACTTCGACTCTGCCGAGGCGAGTTTCAAGATGCTGGTGTATCGTCAGTTGGGAATGTTCTCTGCACCCTTTGAATTTATGAACTACCGCGTCACCGAAGACAAGACTCCCCAGGGAGTCTCTGTTTCCCAGGCTTCCGTAAAGTTGAAAATCGGTGACAAGATCAGCCACCAGGTCAGCGAAGGTGACGGTCCGGTGAACGCCCTGGATGCGGCACTGCGCAAGGCCTTGCTGCCCTTTTTCCCCTATATGGCCAAGGTCCGCCTGGATGATTTCAAGGTCCGGGTTCTTGGATCCTCCGTTGGCTCCGACGCCCTTGTCCGTGTGTGGACGACCTTCGGCGACGAAAAGGAACATTGGAATGTGGCGGGTGTCAGCACCAACATCATAGAGGCCAGCTGGCTTGCGCTGACCGACGGCTTGTGCTACAAGATTTTGAAGGAAACAAAGAAATGCAAATAGTTAAGGCTACTCCCAATTCCAAGGAAATTGAACGCATTTGCGGTCGCGAAGTTGCTCCCAGCCGCGAAATTTACAACAAGGTTGTGGACATCCTTGCCGACATCAAGAAGGGAGGCTATGCCAAGGCCGTAGAATACGCCCAGAAGTTTGACGGCCTTAAAGGCAAGAACATTCGCGTCTCTGAAAAGGAAATTGCAAAGTCTGCCGCCAAGTGCCCTGTTGAATTACAGAAGGCTCTAAAGCAGGCCATCAAAAACGTCCGTGATTTCCACCAGAACCAGATGGAACAGTCCTGGCTCATGGAAGGCAAGGACGGTGTGGTTCTCGGGCAGCGCATTCGCCCCATGAAGCGTGTGGGCCTTTATGTTCCCGGTGGTGCGGGCATTTACCCTAGCACTGTGATCATGAATGCCGTTCCTGCGTTGGTTGCTGGCGTCCAGGACATTGTGGTGGTGACTCCCATCAAGGGTGAAATCAACCGGGCCGTAGCCTTTGTCCTTAAGGAACTGGGCATTACCGAGGTGTATCACATCGGCGGAGCCCAGGCCATCGGGCTTTTAGCGTACGGTGCCAAGGATGCCAAGGGCAAGACCCTCGTAGAACGTGTGGACAAGATTGTGGGCCCGGGCAACGTGTTTGCCGCTGTCGCCAAAAAAGAAGTCTTTGGCATCGTGGACATCGACATGGTTGCAGGGCCTTCCGAGGTCCTGGTCATGGCGGACAAGACTGCCGACCCCGACTTTGTGGCCGCCGACCTGCTTTCCCAGGCGGAACACGGTTCCGGATTTGAAGCCGCCATCTGCATTACCGACGATATGGAAACCGCCCAGATGATTTCTGCCTGCGTGGACGCGCAGGTGGAGAACAGCCCCAAGAAGGAATTGCTGGAAAAGGTTTTAAACAACTTTGGCCGCATCCTGGTGGTCAAGGACTGGTTCGACGGTGTGGCCATTGCAAACAAGATTGCTCCGGAACATCTTGAAGTCATGACTGACGAGGCGGAATCCATGGCTGCCCAGATTGAAAACGCGGGCGCGGTCTTTATCGGCCATTGGTCTTCGGAACCTGTAGGCGACTACTTTGCCGGCCCCAACCATGTGCTGCCCACCAACGGCACAGGCCGCTTCTTTAGCCCCTTGGGCGTGTACGACTTTTTAAAGCGCATGTCCATCATCCGCTACAGCGAAAAGGCCATCAAGAAAAATGGCAAGGCCATTGCTGCGGTTGCCATGGAAGAAGGGTTCTACCACCATGCCCAGGCCGTGCTGAAACGCCTTTAATATTGCGCATTTTTCCCGGCGACATCATCGCTCCATAGTCTAACCACCGTCCTAGAACAAGGACGGTTCTTTGTTGCCTATGCTCATGCAAATGCGGTTTCTTCCGTTTTCCTTGGCGTAGTACAAAGCCTGGTCTGCACGTTCGATGATGGAACGGACCGTGTCGTTGGCTACGCGCTCGGTAATGCCTATGCTGATCGTGACCTGTATGTTTTCTCCGGAAGGCAATGCTATTTGCGTTCGTTCCACGTTCCTGCGCAAACGTTCTGCAATGATCCTTGCGCTTTCGGAGGATGTGCCCGGAAGAAAAACGGAAAACTCCTCCCCGCCATACCGCACCGGCATGTCGGAGGGCCGCAGGCTTTCCTGGATAGTCTGAGCCACGGTCTTTAGAACCTGGTCGCCTGCAAGATGCCCGTAGGTGTCGTTTACGCTCTTGAAAAGGTCTATGTCCAGCATGAATGCGGTAAGTTGAAAGTTCCCTGCGTTGCTGCGGGACATTTCGCGGGTGTACATGTCTTCGAGCCAACGGCGGTTGTGCAGCCCCGTCAAAACGTCTATCTTTGAACTTTCTTCAATACTGCGTATTTGATTTTCTTCTTCGCAGACAACCCGGTTGTTGTTGCGTACCCGCTGGCTTAGAATATGCAAAAAGTTCAGGCAAAGGTCATGGGAGGCGTGAATCATGGCTAAGACAGTTGACGCCTCGATAATCAGCAGTCGGCTGGGCTCTTTCGCAAAGACATATCCGTTTGGCTTGACGTCGTCAAAGACCGACATTTCGCCGGCGCAGTGGCCGGGGCTGATGGTTACGCTAAAGGTGCTCCCCTGGGGTTGGAACTTGACTTCCAGCATACCGTCGAGAACAACGATCAGGCGGTGGTTGGGGTGCTCCGGGTCAATCAAAAGGTCGCCTGGTTGTGCGAACAAGATTTCACAGCCCAGCAGATAACCTGCGAGGCTCTCAAAAGAAACATTCTTGAAAATTTCAAGAGTGGCAAACTCGGCCCGTCCAATGGGCAATGTTTCTATTTGTTCACTGTTCATGCCACTATTATATATATTTTTGTCAATAAAAGTTAATTATTCGCTCAAATCTTTAAATTTAAGAGGTTTTTGTGTCTAAAATCGTATTGAAGTCCGTGATGTGCCAAGGTGAAATCAGGGATATATTGATTTCCGGAAAACGTTATGCCAAGGTAAATCGGCCCTTGACTGCAAAGGACATGGACAAGGCCGAAGTCATCGATTGCTCGGGACTTGCCATCTTGCCCCCGTTTTACAACGGTCATTGCCACGCCGCCATGACTTTACTTCGGGGCTATGCCGATGACATGCCCCTGCAACAGTGGTTGCAGAACCATATATGGCCCTTCGAAGGCAAGATGACTCCCAGGGATATTGAAATCGGGTCTCGGTTGGCTGTCCTCGAGATGATCAAGTCCGGAACGGTGTTCTTTGCCGATATGTACTGGCACAGGGAACAGACTATGAAGGTTGTGAAGGAGATGGGCATTCGCGCAACCGTCGGCGTGACTTTTGCCCAGGGCTTGATGAGTGAAGATGCCATTGAGGACAATTTCAAGTTCATCGAAAAACATCGGTTCGAGTCTGACCGTGTAGCCCTTGCCGTAATGCCCCACTCCCCCTACATGGTGGGGGAGGCCTTGTTCAAACGTTGTGCCAAGGTGGCCCGACAAGAAGAAATGATTCTCCATACCCATTTGGCAGAAACGGCCAAGGAAGTCAGGGATTGCAAAAAGCAGTACGGCTGCACACCTGTGGAATTCATGGACCGTTGCGGCGTGCTGGGCGGTAATTTCGTTGCGGCCCATTGCGTGCACATGAGCGAAGAGGACATTTCCATGATGTCGGAGTCAGAGTCTGCCGCCATCGTGAACCCTTGCTCCAACTTGAAACTTTGCAGCGGCATTCCCAAGATTCCAAAGATGCTGGAAAGCGGAATGCTTGTGGGTATCGGCACCGACGGGGCTTCGTCCAATAACAACCTGGATATGCACGAAGAAATGAAACTGACTTCGCTTATTACCAAGGTTTCCTGCGGTGCAGAAAAACTCCCTGCCGAAGATGTCCTGAAAATGGCAACGTCCAATGTGGCCATCGCCTACGGCATTCCCGCAGGTGTCATTGCCGAAGGTTTTCTTGCCGACGCTTTGCTTGTGGATTTAAGTAACGAGCGCTTGAACCCTTGCCACAACCTGGTGAGCAACTGGGTCTATGCTGCGGATTCCAGTTCCATCCATTCGGTGATTTGCGACGGAAAGTTCGTGATGAAAAATCGTCACGTGGACGGTGAAGAAGATATTGTGCGTGAGGCCGAAACCTGCGCCAAGTCTATTGCAGGTCGCTGCTAGACATTGTGCTTGCCTCGGTACTTGCCTCGGTACTTGCCTCAGTATTTGCTTTAGTGCTGGCTTCGGTCTTTGAGGAATCTTCGCCAGCTCCTTTTACGGTTTTCTTTGCTGTGTTCACGGCTTCTTCTGCGGCGGAGGTCGCAGCGTTCTTGACTGCCTCGGTAGCCTTGTCCGCCACATCCTTTGCTGCTTCCGAAACCTTTTCTGCGGCCTTGTCTGTAATGCTTCTGGTAATTTCCGAGGCTTTCTTTTCGGCTACGTCCACCAGGTCGATGGGCTCAGACGACATGCCTATGGTTTCCAGGGCACACTTGTATAATTTGTATGTAACGGCGCTGTCCCGAGTCTCCTTGAGGGATCCTCCAAAGGGGAGAACGTGCATTACCGTCATGATTACAGACAAGATAAGGGCCGCCTTGACTACACCGAACAAAGCACCCAAAGTCCTGTCCAGTTTGCTCACGACGGTGTCGCTTACGGCCCTGTTCACGACGTGCCCGATAAACAGGAATAAAAGGAAAGGGATGATAAAACCAAGGCAGAGGCTCACGATGGTGGCAGAAAAATTGCTGCAGCCCAGACAATCCATGACGGTACCTGTAAAGTAGGTCTTTGAGAGGAACGCCCCGATGACGGCTGTTGCCCAGGCAATCAAGCGGAAAATGCCCCTCAATAGTCCATGCCACACGCCGATCAAGGCAAGGATCACCACAAGGACAAGGCTTACAATATCGATAGTATTCATAGGTTACAGTAAGTTAGAAAAGGTTACAATACAAAGTGCAAAAGGTAGGCCACAGCCATGGCAATGGTTGCTCCCGCCAGCATCCCCAGAACAAATGTACCTTTCTTGGAAGCCTTGTATGTAGGCGGGTTGCAAAATTGGCTGTCGTTTGTCGAATATTCGTTTGTCTTCAAACTGGAAGTCCACATTCCCATGTAGGGCGTCAGGTCGCGGGGCAGGTCCTTCATCATTTCGGAAAGTTCGTTGGCCGCGTCGAATGCTGTCAGGGGGCGGTTTTTGGGCTTTTTGGCCAAAAGTTTTATCACGAATTTGCGTAAGCCAGCAGGGGCGTTCTTGTCGAAGGCTTTCTCGCTGACGCGCAGTTTTTGCACCCGCTTGACGGTGTCTGCGAAATTTTCTCCACGGAAAATGTTCTCGCCCAAAAGCATCTCGCAGGCGATGACCCCCACGGCGAAAAGATCCGAGGCGGGGGTGGCGTCTTCGCCCAGGGTCTGCTCCGGGCTCATGTAGGTGACTGTGCCAAGTATCGCTCCCGAAATGGTGAGGCTGTCTTCGGAGTCGTTCAATGGGTTTTCCGTATGGGCGATTCCAAAGTCCAAAAGGCGGATGCGGCCGTCTACGTCGATCATGATGTTCGCGGGTTTCAAGTCCCTGTGGACCACTCCTGCGCGGTGGGCGTGGCCTAGGGCTCCCAGCACCTCGTAAAGAATCGTCATGACCACCCACAGGGGAGGCTGCTTGCATTTATCCAGCAACTGTCGCAGGGTGATTCCGTTTACGAATTCCATGGACAGCGAAAGTTTGCCGTCTTTTTCCTTCCAGAGGGCGTGGGGCTGGATGATTGCCGGATGGTTCAAGTGGGCGAGGATGTTGCCTTCGCGCATGAACCGCTTGACGGCGTCGCTGTTTTCTTCCAAGGTCTCGCGCATCTGTTTTACCACAACCATGCGGTCCAGGGAGGGGTCGTGGCAGAGCCAAAGGTTTCCCATGGCTCCGGAACTCAGTTCTTGGGTAGGCTTGTACCCGCCGATTTTTGCGGGCTTGTCGCTTTTGTTTGCTGCCACTGGCTACCTCGATATCCTGCTATTTCTTGTCGCCCAGGTAAATGCTCTGGTGCTTTGTCTTGGGGTCGGGATTGGGGTAATCCAGAATGTAGTGGAGGCCGCGGGATTCCTTGCGGCGAAGGGCTGCCATAAGAATCATCTTGGACACCTGCAAGGCGTTCTGGAACTCGATGAAATAGAAATTTTCTGTTTCCTTGTTCTTGATGGCCTGGGCTATGTCTGCTTCCAGGGATTCAATGACCTTGAGGCCCTGGTTCAAACCTGCCACGGTGCGTACGATGCCGCAGTGGGACCACATCATGTCCTGAAGGATTTTGCGGCGCTTTCGCCAGTAGGCGGACTTGGTATAACTGACTTTTTCTTTTTTGCTTGTGCGGGTGGGAGTAATCTTTTCCTTGAGGAGTCCGCTCTCGGCGATGTCGTCTACGGCCCGCAAGGCAAACACTACGCTTTCCAGCAGGGAGTTTGATGCCAGACGGTTTGCTCCGTGAACGCCTGTGGCTGCAACTTCACCGCACGCGTAAAGGCCCTTGATTTCTGTGCGGGACTTGGTATCCACCAATACGCCGCCGCACATGTAGTGTGCCGCGGGCACCACGGGAATCCATTCCTTGGTCATGTCTACGCCCACTTCCATGCATTTGGCATAGATGTTGGGAAAATGGCTCTTGATATCCTTGGGGGTGTGGCCCGTCAGGTCGATGAACATGTTTGGCTTTCCCAATCGCTGCATTTCGGCGTGAATGGCTCGGGCCACAATGTCGCGAGGTGCCAGGGAATGCAGGGGGTGGACCTGGTTCATGAATTCTTCGCCCTTGTCGTTCTTGAGGATGCCGCCAAAGCCGCGGACCGCCTCGGAAATCAAGAAGGGTTTCTTGAGGCTGGGAGCGTACAGGCTGGTGGGGTGGAACTGCATGAACTCGATGTCCTGCAGAGCTACCCCTGCGCGGGCTGCAATGGCCATGCCGTCTCCGCAACTGTCCGGCGGGCAAACGGTGTACTGCCAGATTCGTCCTGCACCGCCGGTAGAAAGTATGGAAGCCTTCGCGTAAATGTTTTCGACCTCACCAGTCTTCTGGTGGATAATCTTTGCACCTACGCAACGCCTTGCCTTGCCCGCACCGGCGCAAATCAAATCCTTGATGTAGCAGTTTTCAAGGTAGTCGATGTTCTTTTGCTTGTGGAGCTCGCAAAGGAGCGCCCGCATGATTTCCTTGCCCGTCAGGTCGGCGGCGTGGAGAATGCGGTGCTGGCTGTGGCCGCCTTCCAGGTGAAGGTCGAACTCGGAACGGTTTACGGGGTCGGGTGTGAACTGCACGCCCCACTTGACCAGTTGCCGGATGGTGGCAGGGCCGCTCTTGGTAAGGATATTCACAGGCTCCTTTTTGCAAAGGCCCGCACCCGCCTCCAGGGTGTCGTCGATGTGGAATTTAAACTTGTCCGTCTTTTTCGTGACGGTGGCGATTCCGCCCTGGGCGTAGTTTGAAGATCCGTCTGGTTTTGCCCCCTTGGTAAGGATGACTACAGAAAGGCCTTTTTCCGCTGCGTGGAGAGCCGCGCTCAAACCGGAAATGCCCGCCCCAAGGACCAAAATATCGTACATGAGTAAACTCCAATTTGAATCTTTAATTTTGGATACCCAATAAATAGAAAAAAAGGAGTATTTCGGCATTAAATAACCGAAAAATAAAACAAAATGAAAAAAAATGACTAAATTTGCTGCCATTAAATTCTAATGGAGTCTACTCTATGTTAACGTGGATCAATGAAAAAGCCAAGTGGATTATTGTAATCTTTGCTGCTGGCATTGTTGTGGGCCTGCTTGCCATGGACCGTGTGCCCGATCAGGGGCATAGCTATCCGGTGGGCGTTGTAAAGGACCAAAAGATTTCTTATTCTGAATTTGACTCCCGCATCAAGACGATTGTTCAGAACCAGTATCAGGGTCAGCACCTTGAAGATGAACAGTACACCCAATTGCGTGCCGAGGTCTTCCAGTCCTTCGTCCGCCAGATTCTTTTGGGCGAACTGTTCGAAAAGGCAGAGCTTCAGGCGTCGGTCGCCGAACTTGAATCCGAGTTTGCGAACAATTCCGACGCAGTCCGTGCCCGTCTGGTGCAAGAAGCCCAGGGCCGCCTCTATTCCATCCAGCAGCAGGCTACTTCCCAGGAAGACCTGATGCAGCGTTCCCAGGCCTACATTGCCAGTCTGCCCAAGTTCCTTACCGATTCTACCTTCAACAAGGAAGAATACGATGCCTGGCTCAAGACTCCCGAAGCCTTCCGTTGGGGCGTAATGCTGCAGTACGAAGAAAGCCTCAAGTCCAACACCATTCCGGCTCGCCAACTGCAGGCACTGGTCGGGGCTTCCATCCACCAGACCTCTCTCGAAGCTGGCTGGTCCGCCAACCGCCGCATGACGGAATACGACCTTAAGGTTGCCGTGGCCAACGGTGCCGACTTTGCCGTAGACGAAAAGACCGTGGACAGCGTCATGGTTGCCGGCTACTACAACGCCCACAAGGACAGCTTCTTTGTCACCAAGGACGTGGCCAAGTTCGAATACGCCTACATCCCGGTCCAGGCTACCGCCGGTGACGACGCCCGCATTCGCGAATACGCCATGACCCTCTATTACCAACTTACCGATTCTTCTTCTACCACCACCTTCGAAGACATGGCCCGCATTTCTTCCGAAGATCCCGGTTCTGCAGAAAATGGCGGCGCTCTGGATCGTGAAGCCGGTCGCGGTCTCTATGTGCCCGAATTCGAAAAGGCAGCCCTTGCCCTCGATTCCGGCGCAATCTCCGAACCTGTCCGCTCCCAGTACGGCTACCACATCATCAAGTCCTACGGCAAGTCCAAGGATTCTACCGGAGCAGAACTTGCCAAGGTGGGTCATATCCTTCTGGTCGTCAATGCTTCTTCCGAAACCATCGACAGCCTCGAAGCAATCATGAACACCATCAAGTCTGCCGTTGACGCAGGCAAGTCCTTTGCCGATGCCGCCAAGGAACAGAACCTGGAATCCAAGACTTCCAACTGGATTTCTCGTGGCGAAGACATTGCCGGCATGGGTTATCTCAAGGGCCTCACCGCTTACGCATGGCCCAACGACAACCTTCCGCCCGAAGGCAGCAAGGTTTCTCCCGTCATGAAGAGCAACCAGTGGGTTGCCATCGCCCTCAAGGTGGGCGACCTCAAGGCTGGCGAACGTAGCCTGGATCTTTACTTCGACGGCATCAAGGCCAACCTGCTCCGTGCAAAGGCTTCTGCCGCTGCCGAGGCTTACCTCAACTCCGTTGCCGAAAAGGTCAAGGCTGTCAATCCCGAAGATTCTGCCACCGCCGTCGAAAAGGTCTACGTAGAAACAAAGACCGTTTCTGTGGATGGCTATGTTCCCGGTTTCGGTTACAGCAACGTGAACTTTGCAAAGGCCGTCAAGAACGCCAAGGTGGGTGAATGGACCTCCGCCATTGCCACCGATAACGGTGCCGTGATGATCAAGGTCGAAAGCAAGAAGGAACCCGAAGCCGAAGCCCTCCAGGCCGCCGTAAAGAACGATGTGGCCAACGTGTCCGGCTATGCCGCAACTTCCATGTTCAGCGAGTTCATCAACAACATCGAAAACGGCACCCCTGTCGAAAACAACCTGGATCTTTTCTATAGAGATTAATTTGGATCATTTGGGATTGATTTCTTGATGACAGATTGAAAAATGTTTGCTATATTTGGCTCTGCTGAAATAGCAAACAGATTCGGTGCCATCGTCTAGTGGTCCAGGACACTGGCCTCTCACGCCGGCAACGAGGGTTCGAG
>JABUUR010000165.1 GCA_021443065.1 Fibrobacter sp. | reverse complement strand
AACACTCATTTAGTGAGCGGCTAGCGCTTAGAAAGACTTGTCCACGCAGTGGATGACAGGGCGGAGGGAGTTTCGCTATTTCTTGAACATCTTGTCCAAGGTGGCCTTGAGATGATTCAGGTTCGCGTCGTTCAAGGTTTCGTAGCGGTAGAAAGTTCCGTCGGCATTTACCAGATAAACTACAGGAATGTAGCCTGTGCCGTATTCCGGCCCGAACTTTCCGTCGGCGTCCTGGAATACAGGAATGGAAACGTGGAACTGGTCGATGAACAGACGGATGTCGTTTTTCTTGATGCCGCCCCCAAGGCCTATGGCTATGCCGGTAAGGCCGGAGGGTTCGTACAACTTAATCAAATCCTGAATGCCGGAAATATGACGTTGGCAGTGGGGGCACTTGGGGCTGAAGTAGTATATGAGCAAGGGGCGCTTGCTGAAATGGCTGAACAAGATGCCCGGGTCGCTAATGCCCGCCAGTGGCTTTGAAAAATCCATTTTCATGGGCTGGTTTGTGGTTGAATCTTGCATGAGTTGGATGTTTGCCATTTCGGGTTGGGGAGCCAACTGGGCAAAAGACATTCCTGCTGCCAAAGAAACGATGCTCAATAACTTTACTGCAATACGCATGAGGTTGTTTAAACTCCTATGATACGAGTTTAAAATACGAAAAAAAAGGCCGTTTGTGGGTGAATTTCTGCAAAAAAAGAAAAAAACATCCCGCAGATTGACTTTTCTCACTACGAGATGGTAAAATGGACTGGGTAAACCTTTACAGGTTGGTGGTGGTGGTCACCGAGTAATGGATGTCGCCCTTGCGTGCTCCGTTCAGGGGGATGTTTATGTCAATCTTGTTGACGAGACGGCTGGTGGATTTTGTCTGGGCGAGCCTGAGCCCGAAACCCAAGACGTAGACCAGGTCCTTGCGGTTGATGTTCTTGATATCCCACGCGGTTTCGCCCATGGTGCCGAATACGGCAAGTACTGGCCTCAGGGTTGCGATTTCGAAATTGGGAAAGTATCGCTGTTCCAGGAATCCGTAAACTCGGGCCTGGCCAGTATAGTAGCCCGGGTCGAATCCCGCAAAGCCGTCGCTACCGCCTAGAGACAACTGGTAACCGTAATTGGCGTTTTTGTAGAAGTCAATCTGTCCCTTGAGCACGGTGGACCATTGCTGGGTGGGATGGAAAATGTATTCCCCGTAAACCCTGCCGTAGAAATCATGGATGTCCTGCCAATGATCCAGGTAGAACCTGCTCCTGGACGAAAGATTCAGGTGATGCATGTTGCGGCCCAAATAAAGGTTCGCCCACAAGTCTATTCTAATGTCGTTGTTTTCGGAACCAAGTTGTTTGTAATTCTTGGAAACCTGGGCCTTGATGGAGTATCCCTTTTCTACGTCCTCGGTCCACTTTACGTTGTTGAGATTTTTTTCCTTGACATAGTACAAGTTTGAGAGGGTGAGGTAAAGGCCCAAACGTGAATCAAGTACTTCGGGAGCCCAGTCGTTCCAGACGGCGGGGGTGTCGATGATGTATGACTGGTCGCCTTGACGGAAAGTCTTGAGAAACAGACTGTCCCGGTCGGCTTCTTGCCGGAGGTAGTCGTATGTTGCCCCCACATAAAGTTTACGCTTGGAATCTCCGAAGGACCTGCTAAAGTGGAGGCTGAGGGAATCTTCTGCAAAGTTCCTGAACCTCATGAGGGTGACTGTTTCCTTGCCGTTGTACTTGGGCAGGGAGTCCAGCGGGGTGGATGTTTCGTAGGGGACTGCTCCCGGAGGAAGGTCGCCACTGCCAAAGACGTGAATAGTCCTCTTGTTTTTCAAGCCTGCCAGGGTGTACGCCCACTGGTTTTGATTGCGGTTCATAAACGGAACGTACATTTGCCAGGAGGCCAGGTAGCCGTCCGTGTTGTTGGCAAAGGTCAGATCCAGTTTGTTGTAGCGGAACAAGAAATGGGGGGCGCTGTAGTCTAGCTTCCAGGTGTCGCGGAAATATTCGTGGATGTAGATGATTTCAATTCTCTGGCCCAAGCCCAGGAAATTTCCTTCTTGAATGCCCAGGCTCCAGTTCAAGTTCTTGTAACTCCACTCCTTGCCGCCAAAACCTATGCCCGCCGGTACAACCAGGGTCCAGTTGTCGCTGGTTTTTACGTGGGCAACGTTTTTCCCGTCCTCGTTTTCTACACGGATGCTTGCGTCGGAAAGATATCGCTGGGTGCGCAGAAAACGTTCGGATTCTTGAAGCATGATGGAGTCCACGGTGTCGCCTTGGTTAAAGAGCAGCAACTTGCGGACTGTAGATTCCCTGGTCTCGATGTGAATCCAGTTCAAAAAGTCGTAGGCCCACTTGTCGTACTTGGTGTGGTACTTGGAATCGTCGAATGCGTCACCAATTTCGTACTGGATGGAATCGATTTTGAAGGTTCCCGGATTTTTGGGTAGTGAATCGGTTTTGCCCTCTGTTTGGGCAAAAACTGCGGTACTCAAAAGTGTGGCAAGTAAAATATGTCGCATAACGGGATTCCTGATTAGATTACCCAATATAGCAAAAAGGGACGGTATAAAGAACGCAAGTAGGATTGAAACGAGTTCAGGTTGTTTCTATATTTGAGGCGGGCAGCGGATGGCCGCCGGCGAGAAGAAATTCAGACTGGAGGAAAGTCCGGGCACCGCAGAGCAGGATGCTGGATAACGTCCAGGCGCGGAAACGCGACAGAGAGTGCAACAGAAATTATACCGCCAATCGGACTCGGAGTGCCGCAAGGCCTCTCGGTTGGTAAGGGTGAAATGGCGAGGTAAGGGCTCACCGCATTCCTGGTGACAGGGATGGCAATGTAAACCTCATCCGGTGCAAGACCAAGCAGGAATCCGCTTACGCGCAAGCGTGGGCCTGGCGCGGCTCGTGCCAGCTGGATATCCGGGTAGGTCGCTTGAGGCGGCTGGTAACAGTTCGTCCAGAGAGATGGTCATCGCCTAGTGCACAGTCCTTAGGGCGTATGGCACAGGTACAGAACCCGGCTTATAACTGCCCCAGGAATTTAAAAGACCCTCGCCCCAATCGGGCGGGGGTTTTAATTTTACTACATTCCTTTGCAATGGACAAGAATAAGATTAAGAACATTGTACTCCGTGTCGAGGCAATCATTGGCTTTATAGCGGTGATTCTCGGGATTATCTCCACGATTTACGTGTGGGACGAGGGCCTTTATGTGGGGACCTTGATGATGGTGATTACTGGAATCATCAGCGTTTTCCTGGGTGTCAAGGAACTGATTGTGCCTATGGACAACATGCTGCAGTGGCTGCCTCTTTTCTACATCATTATCCGCCGAACGTTCTTCTTTTTGAACCTGGCGCTGTGTGCCTTTGTCCTGGGGACCTTTACCGACTTGATTTAGGTATCCCTTAGTGAATGCCGTCTTCGTTTGCCGAAGGCTTTTCGCTGTACCACAACTGAATTTTTTCACGGGCGTCTTCGTCGAAGGTGCTTTTGTCGTTTAAGATGTTTTCTGCCATTTGCAATGTCTCGGCAATGAGTTCCTGGTCGTGGATCCAGTCGAACCAGCGGAAAACCCAACTGCCGCTTTGCTCGTTGCCTTCCAGATTGCCTGCACCGCGGGTCTGCAAATCCAGTTCGGCGATTTCGAATCCGTCGTCGGTATGGGAGAACTGGGTGAGGCGTTCTTCGGACGAGGCGGCGGCTTCGCCCTCCGGGAGCATTAAAAAGCACCAGGCCTGCATGTCTCCGCGGCCGACGCGGCCTCGTAACTGATGGAGCTGGGCCAGCCCGAAACGGTCCGGCTGGTCGATGGCCATGATGTTTGCCTGGGGAACGTTGACGCCTACTTCGATGACGGTGGTTGCCACAAGGATATGGACTTCGCCTTTGGAAAAACTCTTGAGGATTTCGTCGCGGGCGGATTCGTCCATCTGTCCGTGGATTCCTTTTACGACGATAGAACTGTCGAAGGCCCGCAACTCGTTGACTACGTCGTCTACGCTTTTGGCTGCTGTGCGGGAGTCCGAGTCGCTGGCGGATTTTTCTTCGCCATCTGCGTTGACTCGGCTGACAATCCAATAGCAGAGGTTGCCTTTCTTTGCCTCGTTTACGATAAAGCCCTTCATGTCCATCCGCTTTTCGACGGGAACAAGACGTGTCTTGATGGGCTTTCGTCCGGCGGGCTTTTCCTTGATGGAAATAACCTTCAGGTCGCCGTACAAGGTCATGGCGAGGCTGCGGGGGATGGGGGTGGCGCTCATGACCAGCATGTCGGGATACTGGCCCTTTGCAAGGAGGGTCTCGCGTTGGTTTACGCCAAAACGGTGCTGTTCGTCGATGATTACAAAACCGAGTTTTGCAAAAGTCACGTCCTTGGAGAACAGGGCGTGGGTCCCGATGACCGCCTGGCAAAGGCCCATTTGCAGTTCGCCCAGAATCTGCCTGCGTTCTGCGGCGGGGGTGGCCCCCACCAAAAGTTGTATGCGCAATCCGGCGGCCTCAAAGAAAGGCTTCATTTGCTTGTAATGTTGTCGTGCCAGGATGTCCGTGGGCACCATGAGGGCGCTCTGCTCTCCTGTTCCGCAAATGGCAAGCATGGCGAGCATGGCCACCACGGTTTTTCCGCAGCCTACGTCCCCCTGGAGCAGCGCATGGAATTGCTTTTTCCCGTTGAGCCCGTCAACGATTTGATTTAACGCCGCCTCCTGCCCCATGGTCAATGCAAAAGGCAGCCTTGCGCGGGCATTCATCACCTGGCCTAGGTCCACCTGGCGCTCCTGGCCGCGTAAAATCTGGTTCTGCCTGCGGCGAACCATTCGCAAACAGAAGGGCAACAATTCAATCACCTTCAACTGGTTCTTGGCCTTGCGCACGGCGTCAAAACTTTGCGGCAGGTGCAATGCCTGCAGGTTTTTTACGACGGAGTTGAAATGCAGGTAGTCCGTAAGCGCCCTGGGGCACACATCCCCCAGGCTCAAAGCCGGAAAGTTAAAGACAACCCGGTACCAGTTCCGCAAAGTCTTTTGGGTAATGCGGCTTTTTGCCATGGCTTCTGTCATAGGGTAGACCGGCAGGATCTGGCCGTTGAACCTGTCCTCTTCGTCGAAGGGCTGCATGTCGGGATGGGTCATCTGGAAACCGCGGTACTCGCCGACAACTCCGGAGACAAGCCAGCAGGTGCCGGGCTGTACCCGTTTGCTGTGGTACTGCGATCCCTTGAAGAACGTCAACGAGATTTCGCCGGTGCCGTCGGAAAGGGTTGCCACAAATCGACTTGTCCTGCCGCGGATAATCCCTGCCCTTGAAATTTTTCCGATAAGGACAACGCGGTCCCCTACGTGAAGGTTCCCGATCTTGGTAACCTTGGTCTGGTCCAGGTAAGTCCTTGGAATGTTGTACAAAAAATCCGTAAGCGAAACGATGCCTGCGTTACGTAATGCTTCTAGGCTTTTGGGGCCCATCTTGGGCAGGTTGGAAAGATCCATGGCTTAATCCAGGCTTTCGCCCTTCGCTGCCCTTTCGGCGGCTTTTTCGCGAGCGGTTTTGCCAATGATGTTCATGTTGCGGAATGGAATGAGTTTGACCGGTTTTCCGTTATCGTCGTACACCGTAAGGCCCTTGGTGTTTATGGACTTGAGCAACTCGGTGAGTTTTGCGACCATTACGTTGGTCTTTTCGATGACCTCGGTGGAATTCAGAATTTTTTTCACATCGGGATTGCTTTCGAGGTTGCTGATGAGGTCGTTTGCACTTTGAATGCCTTCGGAAACGGTCTTGAGGGCTTCTTCGGCCTGGACAAGTTTTTCGTTGACCGTGCTGTTCGCAGTTTTCAGGGTGGTGTCGATCTGGTTTGTGGCGTCTATCAGAATCTTGGTGGTGCTGTCTACGTTGTTGAAAATCTTGTTAACCGTGGGTTGCAGCGAGGCTATCATTTTTTCAGTGTTCTGCATGGTGATTTCTACAGTCTGGAGAACTTCTTCGAAAGTCTGCTGTACGGAGGCGTGGGTGGAGTCACCGTCTGTAAGCATACGGACCATGTCGCGAACCATGAGCAGTTGCTCGTTCACGCCGTCAATAAGGCGCAGGACCTCGGCAATGCCCGGCTCAAAGACACCGGTATGGATGTAACTGTCAGGTAAAATCTTCCCGGTTTTCGAGGGGATGATTTCTAGCCGACGCTGTCCCATGAGAGCGTAATTGACATCGTAGAACTGTGTGCCTTCGCGGATGATGATGGGTTCAATGAACTTTACCTGGACGCGGGCCCGGTCTCCGAGCCAGGCGATGTCACCGATGACGCCCACGGTGTAACCCTTGACCACCACCTGGTCTTGGGGCTGCAAAGTTCCCAGTTCATTGAAATCCACGTAGATGCATTTGGCTTCTTCGTGGTGGGCTTGATACATACCGATAGCCACCGCTGCAAAAATCAGCAGCAGCGTAAGAAGGGACAAGTACCCTATGGTTCTATCGGAAATTTTCATTGTTCTTAATATAGCAAAGAGCGGTTTTGATTTAGGAAGGTTGCCCCAGGTTTTTGCCCAGAACGTGTTCTACCTCGGGCAGGTCCGTGATTTTTTTCTCCACCAACCTTTGGGCGCATTCCCGGAGGGTTCCGCAGACGAAGGTCCCGTCGGGTTTTAGAATCTCGGTAATTGCGGTTCGCCCCTTGTAACTTTGCCCGTCTTTTTTACGCACCAGGCGCTGGGCCATGACACCCAGCAACGTCTCCCTCAGTGAGTTTTCGCCTATGCCTAGGTCTTGCAGTCTGGTATGGGCCGCCTTGGAATTGTTGGTATGGAGGGTGGAAAGCACAAGGTGTCCGGTCTGGGCCGCCCGTATGGCGATTTTTGCAGTTTCGCTGTCGCGAATTTCACCGACGAAAATGACATCGGGGTCCTGACGGAGAATGCTGCGCAAGGCTTCCGCAAAACTGAACCCGCATTTTTCGTTGACTTGCACCTGGTTGATTCCGGGGATGACGTATTCCACAGGGTCTTCGATGGTGACGATGTTGATTTTCTTCTGGGCGATTTGCTGCAGGCCCGCATGTAGGGTTGTTGTCTTGCCGGAGCCTGTAGGACCCGTGACCAGGAACAGCCCCTGGGGACTGTCGAATACATCCTTAAGAAAAATTTCTTCGGCTAATGGAAGGTGCAACTGCTCGATTCCTGTAATGGAATTTTTTTCGGGAACAGAAGCCTGGGGGAGCAACCTCAGGACGCATTTTTCCGTGGATACCCCTTGGCTTTGTATGGGGATGGTACTTAGGCGGATGTTCGCCTTGTACTTGACGCCGCTAAAAGTGAAACTTCCGTCGTGAGGTATTCGTTTGTCTGTAATATCGACTTCGGCAAGGATTTTCAGTCGTACAAGAACGGCATCGCTGATCCAATGGGGGAGTGTCTTGAAATCGTTCAACAGTCCGTCTTGACGGATCCTGATTTTCAGGGCTGTATGGTCGGGCTCGATGTGTATGTCGGTGGCTTCCTTTTCCAGGGCATCTTCTATAAGGCTGTCTACCAGGTTGATGACGGGTTCTGACTCCCAGGAATTTTCGGTGTGGTAAATCTTGTGGAGGTTTTCCTCATTGAAAGGCTCCGCCTGTCGAATTTGCAGGTTCCGGATTTCGGCTTCGCTTTTTTGAACAGGTTCAATACGCTTGTTGCGGGTAAGGCGAAATTTTTCCAGGAGAAGTTCGTCGTGAGGGCGGATTACTGCTACGGAGCAATGGATCTCGTCCTCCTGGATAATGGCTGCGTTGGTGTGCTTTGCGATCATGATGGAAAACTACAAATGAAATGCCCAGGAGTGTGTCAACAGTTGTTTGCAAAATGAAGACATGTGAAAAAAAAGCCTGCGGGAAACCGCAGGCTTTTTTTCTCTATGTCTAAAAAGATTATGCTTCCCTGTGACGGCGGATCTTGTTCTTCACCTTGCTTGCGCCCTTTTTCACCTTGCTGGTGATTGCATTGGGGAGCCAGAAGAAGGTGGGGATCAAGTACATGGTCAGTACGGCAGACACAATCAGGCCGCCTACAGAGGCGATACCCATGGGCTGGGTCATGGCAGCCACGTCTCCACCCACGGCAAATGCCAAGGGGAGCTGCGCAATGACAGATGCCAGGGTTGCCAAGGCTATGGGCTGGAACTTGGTCTTGCAGGCGGTCATGATTGCGGAACGGCGGCCCATTGCCCCGCTGCGGAGCAGGCGGTTGGCTTCGTCCAGCAACAGGATTGCGTTGTTCACCACCACGCCGATCAACATCACGATTGCCATCAAGGAAATCATGGACAGGGACTTTCCGGTGAACACCAGGGAGAACACCACGCCGATGGCACCCATGGGAATGGTGGTCATGATAATGAAGGGCTGCATGAAACTTTCAAGCAGGGCCACCAGCAAGATGTAAGTCAACAGGATGGCCATGATGATTGCCGCGACGAATTCGCTCACCATGTCGCTCTGCATGTCCGCAGAACCACCGAAACTGAATTCTACGCCATCGGGAATGTTGTCCATCTTGGAGGTCATTTCGGTAATCTTACCCATGATTTCGCCGGAAGTATGTCCTGGCAGAAGGTTCATGGAAATGTTGATCAAACGACGCTTGTTCTTGCGGTTGATCGTGGTGGGGCCTGCTCCGTCCACCACGTCGAAGAGGGTGCTGGTGGAAACATAGCCTCTGGGGGTAAGGATCGGCAGGTCTTCGATGTCGGCATGATCCTTGCGGTCCTTTTCTTGCATACGGACGTACACATCAAATTCTTCGCCGTTTTCGGTGTAAGTACCCGCCTCGAGGCCGCTGACAGCGATGTAGTTCATTGCTGCAACAGACTGAAGCACGACACCGTAGTCTGCAAGAACCTGACGCTTGGGGATAAGGGCGATTTCGGGCTTGCCTGCCTCGTAACTGGATTTCAATTCAACCACACCCTCGATGTCGCGGATTTTATCCATGACAAGGTCTGCCGCCTTTGACACGGAGTCGGGAATCAGACCCCGAACTTCGTAAACCACGTCGCCGGAGCCATTGTTGCTCATGCTGGTCGCAGAGGAACTCTTGATGGAAATGTAGGCGTCGGGAATGTTTGCAAGGTGGGGACGGAGAGAGTCGATGATTTGATCCGTGCTGCGGTCGCGACCTTCGCCGCGCTTTTTCAACTTGACCATGACTGAGGCGGAATTGGTCCCTGTAAAGCCGTCTTCGCCACCTACGGTTACGCTGTAATGGTCAATTTCGGGAATATCCTTGATCCGGTCCTCGATGATGTGGGCGATACTGTCGGAGGTTTCGATGTTGGTACCTACAGGCATTTCAAGGCTGATTTTCATAAGGCCCTGGTCCTGCTGGGGCATTAATTCAACAGAGAGGAACTTTGTTGCTGCAAGGAATACGAAGTAGAGCATTACTACCATGCCGGCAACCTGGAAAATCACACCGGGAATGGAAAGGCAGAAACTCAGGGTCTTCAGGTAGACGAAACGAACACCCTTCATGCAATAGGGGAATATGTTTCCGATAAAACTGAGTACGCCGGGCTTTTCTTCGATGATGTTACCGTTTTCATCCTTTTTCTTGCCCTTGAACAGGTAGGCTGCAAGGAGGGGCGTCAAGGTGAAGGTGACCAACAGGGACACAACCGTTGCAAACACGATGGTCATACCGTAGGTCTTGAAGAAAATACCTGCAATGGATTTCATGAAGGCGATAGGCACGAACACGCACACGTTGGTGAGTGTGGATGCCATGATGGCCACCATGATTTCGGAAGTACCCTTCAGGGCTGCTTCCTTAGGGTTGAGTCCTTCGAGCAACTTGTTGCTGATGTTTTCAAGCACCACGATGGAGTTTGTCACCAAAAGGCCCACGGCAGAGGACAATGCCATCAAACTCATCATGTTGATACCGAAACCGGCAAAATACATGAAGGTAAATGCACCAATCACGGAGATAGGCATGGTGAGTGCCGCGATAATCATTGTGGAGAACTTGCCCAGGAACAGGAGCAACAGCACGGAGGTCAGGAAAATTGCGATGACGATGTTGGAAATAACGTTCTGGATGGATTCTTCCACGGCTTCGGAGCGGTCGAACACCATGTGAATTTCGAAACCCGGCGGGAGCGTCTTGTTGATTTCGTCTACGCGTTTGCGGGCCTTTTTAGCCACGTCCACCACGTTTGCGTCGGAACGCTTTTTAACGCCGAAGGATACGGAGTTGATGCCGTTGTAGCGGGAGGCGGACTTGATCTTTTCCACGGTATCCTTGACTGCTGCGATTTCGCCAAGTTTTGCGCTGATACCCGGAACATCCATGTCGGCGATGTCTTGCAAAGAAGTGAACTTGCCGCTGGTACGTACGCTGGTATTCTTGTGATTGCCACGTACCTCGCCTACAGGGTAGTTGATGTTGGAGGCCTGGAACATACCCATGACGGTTGTGATGTCTACGCCACGGGAAAGTAGTTGTTCCTTGTCCAGTTCAATGGAAATCTGTCGTGTGGTACCGCCGAAAATGTCTACGCTGGCAACGCCCGGTACAGAGGTCAGGCGCGGTTCGATGTCGTCCTCTGCCATCTGGCGCAAGTCGGTAGAGGATGCCGGACCGGTAAAGGAAAAGTTCACGATTGCCTGGGCGTTCACATCCACCTTGGAAATGATGGGCGACTGTGCCGCATCGGGGAAGTTCATGGAAACCTGTTCGATTTTTGCACGAACGTCGTTTGCGGCAACATCCACGTTGACACCCATGTTGAACATGGCAATGATAATGCCGTAGTTTTCCATACACATGGCTTGCACGTAGTCGATACCGTCAACCAGTTCCACCTGTTCTTCGATAGGTTTCACGATTGTGGTTTCGATTTCTTCGGGGCTGGCGCCGGAATAGACAACCACGCCAGTGACCACGGGCACTTCAAATTTCGGCATCAAGTCTACCACCATCATGGTGTAGGTATAGATACCGAATACCACCACGGTCAAGATGACCATGAGCATGGTAATTGGTTTATAAATACTGGCTTTAATCATTCGTTAATCTCCACCTGGGGCTTATTCCACAATAAGGACCTTGTCACCGTCGTTCATGCGGGACATGCCTTCGATCATGATGGTTTCGCCTTCTTCAAGACCGTCGAGAATCTGTGCGTCGGTCTTGGTGGAAACGCCGACCTTTACCACCTTGCGCTTTGCAATACCTTCGTCGGTAACAGTCCACACGGCGTTGATACCGTTGCGGTAGACCACTGCGTCGGTAGGCACGACGATACCGTCCACCTGACGGGCGTCAAGTTCGGCGGTGACGAACATGCCGGGCAGAAGTTGACGTTTCTTGTTGTCGAAGGTGATTTCGACGGGGAAAGCCCTGTTTTGGAGGTTTGCTGCCAGAGGAATGGTGGTTACCTTACCCTTGATTGCCTGCCCGTTCAGGTTGACGGTTGCGGTGGCACCCTTCTTGAAAAGGCCGATATCCTGGCTGGTAACGTTCAGTTTGAGGATGACCTTGTCCAGCTTTGCGATGGTGCAAAGGACGCCGCCTACGCCAGGAACCTGGCCCGGCTGGTAGTTCATGCTGATGACGGTACCGGAGGACGGAGAAAGAATCTTGCTTGCACGGCGAGCGGTTTCCAGGCCCATCTTTGCAATCTTCAACTGCATTTCCTGGCTGTCCATGTCCTGCTGGGTGATGCCGCCCTTGGCATGGAGATCGCGCATGCGTTCCGTTGCCTTTTCCAGGAGGCCGACTTGTTCCTGGGCCTGCTGGTATGCAGTGTTGTCGCCTGTGAAAATGTACTCGGCAATGACCTGGTCTTTCTGGACGTTGCTACCGACCTTCACGTTGATCTGTGCGAGTGGGTCGCTCATCTTGGAAATGACGTAGTTCTGCTGGGAACCCTCGATGGTGCCGCTGAACTTGCGGACATCGTTGAGCTTTGCTCTTGTAGTTTTTATGACACGAGCGGGCTTGCCTTTTTCAGCCTGGATTTCTTCGATGGTTGTGGCCTTGGGTGTTTGCTTGGCCTTTTTTTCATCCATGGATTCGCAGCCGGTCAAAAGGAGCGAAACGGTGCTGAGGGCGAGAATAGTCTTTGTAACTTTATTCATTTTTTTCCTCTTATCTCTTAATATTCACCGGTAGCCTGGAGCAGCGAAATGTAGGCGTTGTTCCAGTTCAAAACAGCTTCAAGGTAGTTGAGCTTGGTAGAGCGAAGGCTCATGTTGGCGTTCATTAAATTCAACTGGGTTTCACGGCCCAGTTTGTAAGCTGCTTCTGTAAGGTCGTAGTTCTTGGTTGCCAAATCCACCTGACGCTTTTGGATTTCAAGCTGCTGCACGGCATCTTCCAGGGTGTTGGCGCAGGACTCGATCTGCAGACGGAAACCACGGAGGGCTGCTTCTTTTTGAATCTGGGTGCTGCGGAGTTTGGACTTAGCCTGGGTTACGCTTTCCTGGGTTTTCATGCCGTTGAAAAGGTTCATGGTTAGATTCAAGAAAACCGCCTTGGTGAGTTTGCTCCACTTGGGGGCGTCCCATTTGTAGAATTCGTTCTGCTTGTTGCTGTAGCCGATTTTGCCACCGGCCACGATGGTGGGCTTGAATCCGCCGCGTTCGATATCTACGTTCTTGCTCAGCATGTTTTCGGAGGCTTCCAGCATGACCAATTCCTTGCGGCGCTTTTGGACGCTTGCCATGGAAGTGTCGGGGTAAGGGTGGCCTCCGTTGGGGTCCAGAAGTTCGCCGGTAAAAGAAACCTCGGAATCGTAGCCCAGCCCCATGGTGTTCAGCAGGGCGTTTCGGGCGAGAATCTGGGACTTTTTAAGTTTTTCCAGGTCGGACTTGAGACCATCCAGAACAAGCTGGGTGCGGATCAGGTCCATTTCCGTGGCAAACCCGCTGGCGACGGACTGCTGGACAAATTCCAGGTTGGTTTGGGTCAACTGGATGCTTGCTTCCATGATGGCTACCGCAGAATCCAGGTAAAGAAGTTGGTTGAACGCACTTTCTACGTTGTAACGGACTGTTGCCTTTGTGTTTTCAAGGGTGACTTCTTGCAGTTTTTTGTAGGTCTTGGCGATTTCAATGCCTGTACCCACACGGCCAGCGGCGTACAGGACTTGACTCACGGACAAATCGACGCTGGATTGCCAGCGGTATGCCTGGGACATGGCGCTGCTGAGCAATTTATCTACTCCACCGGCAAGCACGTTGTCGTAAGCGGAGGGAGGGTCCGGCATGGAGTTTGCCATTCCGGTCATGGCGTCTGTAATGGGCGTTGCCTTGGGGTCTACGTCGTTCAAACCGAAAATACGGGTGACCGTGGCACTCAGGTCCACGGAGGGGTAGGCGTTCCCGTAGCCTGCGTCTACTTGTGAGTTCGCAGTTTTCAGGTCTTCTTCTGCGGTTTTAATGTCAGAAGAGTTTTCCAGGGCGATCTTAATGGCTTCTTCACGGGTATAGACTTGCCCGGCGAAGGCCTGGGCAGCCATGCCGAGTGTCAATGTGAGGGCCAGTTTTGCCGAGATAGAAAGTTGTTTAGACACTATATCTCCTATATTATTTTTTACGGCCCAAATGTAAAAAAATTGTATAAAATAAAAAAGGCATAAAAATGCACTTTGCCGATGAAATGCACTATATGCCGATGAACTGACCCTCGCTTTGGGGTTTTAGAATAAAGTGTGAGAAAAAACACAAAAATAAAAGAAATTCCGTACAAAAAAGCACGCCTGCAAAAGGCGCGCTTCTAAAAGAAATCTGTAAAAAAGATTACATCATGCCGGGGATTTTCATTCCGCCGGTAATGTCCGAAATGCTGGACTGGGTGGCGTCATCCTTCTTTTTTACTGCGGCGTTGATTGCTGCCATGAGCAGGTCCTCCAGGGCTTCGACGTCGTCCTTGTCTACGGCGTCCGGGTTGATTTTGATCATGGTGAGTACGCCCTTGCCGTTCATGGCTACCTTGACCATGCCACCACCGGCTTCGGCCTCGAAACTCTGTGCCTTCAGGTCGCTTTGAGCCTTCATCATCTTGTTCTGCATTTTCTGAAGGTCTTTCAACATTTTGCTCATGTCCATAAGATTTATTCCTTTGATTTTGGTTTACTGCCTAAACATACAAAAATTGTCGTTGCTTTGGTGCGTCAGTCCTTTTCTTGGTCCTGAATCTGTTCGTCGGGCTGTTTTTCGACGACTTGCTTTTTCATTTTTGTGGAAAAGATCAGCTCCGCATTGAACACGTCGATGAGACGCTTGAGATTGGGGTCGTTTTGCTTGTCCAGTTCGAAGGGGCTTAACTGGGCCTGGCGCTTCAGGTGGAGTTCGCTTTCTGTGTAGGCACGGGACTGGATAGAAAGGACCACGGGTGTTTGCAGGCGGTCCTCTAGAATCTGCTTGAGGCGGTCCAGGTATTCCGGGTGTTCTTCCATCTGGCGGATTCCCCAGTTGTCGCTGTTGGCGGTGTCGCCCACGTAGGTGAGCATAATGGGGAAGGGTGTTTCTTGCAGGTTGCCCGTTTCAAGAACGGTGTCGTTCAAGGCTACGGAAAATGTAAAGTCGAAATCGTCGGCGATGCGAGCCTTGATGGAATTCCAGGCGGCTGCGATCTCGTAGCGGGAGTAGGTAGCCGCGTTGCCGTAACCGCCGGCGAAACCCTCTTGCAAGGCGGCAAAGGGATTTTCGTTTTTCCGCCGGATCGCCTTGGCTTCTTCCTGGGCGTCCAGCATGGTGCTGACTTCAGTTACTTTTTTTTTTAACGCCTCTTGGTCGGCTGAACCGGAGGCTTTGGAGGGGTCGTTGATTGCTGCCAGCGCACGTCGCAGGTCTGTCAGATGGTCTAGCCAAGCCATGCGGGCGAAGGTTGTTTCTACAAGGAGGCGTGGGTTGGTGCTGTAGCGCAGGGCCGCCTGCAGGTCGATGAGCATCTTGCTGATTCGAAGAATGTCGCCGTTCTTTAAACCGGGAACGGAACTCTTGTACTTTGTATAAAGTTCTTCGGAAACGTTGAGCACGTCGGGGGTAAAGGCGTCCAGGCGAGTGTACAGCAGGTTGCGCAGGAACTTGCCGAAACCATCCAGAAGGGGCGTAAATTCAATACCGCGCTTGCAGGAGTCGTCAACCATCTTGAAGCATGCCTTTAAATCGTGGGCTTCGATGGCGTTGATCAGGGTAAAGAACAACTCAACGGGAGGAATGCCCAGCACGCTGCGCACTGCGTCTGCGGTCATTTCGCTTCCAGTAAATGCATAAGCCTGGTCAAAGTAGGTGAGGCCGTCGCGCATGGATCCGTCGGCCTTTTCGGCGAAAACATCCAGGGTTTCGTCGGAGGCGTTTATGCTTTCCTGTTCGCAAATGAATCGGAGTCGGCTGCGGACCTGTTCCACCGAGAGACGCTTGAAGTCGAAACGCTGCACGCGGCTGAGAATGGTCTGGGGCACCTTGTTGACTTCGGTGGTGGCGAAGATGAAGATGACATGTTCGGGAGGTTCTTCCAAGGTCTTCAACAGGGCGTTGAATGCGCCTGTTGAGAGCATGTGGACTTCGTCGATGATAAAAATCTTGTACTTGCCGATAACCGGGGGGTACTGCACCCTTTCAATCACGTCGCGGATGTTGTCTACTCCGGTGTTGGAGGCCGCATCGATTTCGAATACGTCCATGGGGCTGCCGCTGGTAAAATCCTTGCAACTGGGGCATTCACCGCAGGGGTGCAGGGGGTCGCCTCCGGTGCAGTTCAGGGTGCGGGCGAGGATACGGGCACTGGTGGTCTTGCCTACGCCGCGGGTCCCTGTAAATAGGAATGCGTGGTGCAGACGCCCTCCTTCAATTGCATTTTGAAGGGTTTGCGCGATATGTTCCTGACCAACCATGTCAGAAAAAGACTGAGGACGCCACTTGCGGGCCATTGCTACGTATGCCATGGCCTAAAGTATAGTAAAATTTGGAATGGAGTTTGCTTGTCCCGGCCTCTGTGCCGGGATCCCCCTACCGCAATGTCGAAAAAAAGAACGCAGTGAGTCTTTTTCGCAGGGGTTCCAAGGAAGGGC
>JABUUR010000003.1 GCA_021443065.1 Fibrobacter sp. | reverse complement strand
CATGACGATTCTTTCGTCACCGACGGAGCCCTTGAAGTTTAAAAAGGCGGGTTCTGCCTGCACGTACAACTGATGACGCCAATTCGAACGTTCGAAGTCGGCGGCCTGGGTCGTTACTGCAGCGGCAGCTAAAAGAGACAAAGAAAATAATAGTCTACGCATCAGTGTAAATTTAGGTTATCTTTTGAGATTTTGAAAATGGTTGTTGCGTCAAATATGGTATTTTCGACCTTTTTGGGACTTTTTTTAGAATGAAAGCACAAAACCTGCCCCCAGCATGGCTGCTCCGATTCCCATGAGGGTCCCTCCGATGATGTTTTTACGCTTGCCTTTGTTCACCAGGTCGTGGTTTTCCTGGACTCTCGCCTGGTAATGCTCTCCGCCGGAACTGGGCAGTTGCAATTCCCTCTTGATTTTATCGGCGTCGTTGTAGTCCTGGCCCGCAAGGTAGGTGAACAATCCGCCAATGGCGATGGGGCAGATGGAGGAACCCATGAGTATGTGTCCAACCTTACGGACTTTCCTCTGCTTTAACCAGGCGTTCTGGGCTTGCATTTCCTCGATGTCGGTAATGGGTTGCATTTCGATGTTCAACTCGGTCAAGTCGGTGGGGGGCACGAAGGTTGTCACCGTGGTGTCTCGGTAGCCCTCTTTACGCAGTTGTACGGTGGTGTTGCCCGGTTCAAAAATGGGGAATTTGTCGGGGGTGTGCCCGATGGGTTTTGACTTGACGGTCACCGGGGCTGAACCTGCGTAGATTTCCGCGTTGCCGGGGACGGTCATGATGCGCAGTTCGGGGCGCATGGGCTTGAGTTTTATGGATATCTTGGTGGTGTCGAAGGGAATGGGCACTACCGCGCTGCGGGCGCCCCAAAGCTGCTTGTCCACGTTCCAGTAGGCGTAGAGAACGACCTTGCCCGTGTCCTGGCTGGCAAAGGAACATGGGGTGCGGCAGATTTCACCTTGGGTGTCTGTTGCGAGGGTTGCGCCTTCGGGATTGGTCTCTACATAGATGTAACTTTTCTTTTCCTTGGGTTGGGGCGGTTCGACACCCTGAACTTGCATCATGAAATTCTTGAACTTGTCGGCGGACATGGCGTCGCCCAGGGCTTTCATTGTGGATAAATTCATGGTGGCGCTTTCGCCGCTCTTGCCGGTGGAGTCTTGCAGGTTGTAGTGGTTCACCTGGACGGTGATGGAGTCTTGGGACTTGGCGGTGATAATGCTCCCCAGGTAGACGGAAACCGCTCCGTAATGCTTGAGGGAATCCCTGATGCAAGAAGATTCCCTGCAGTAGCCGAAGTCGGTGCGCCTTGCAAATACAGCGGGAATGCCTGATTCCTGGAGCATCCGCATCATGAGGCCGTTCAATTGTTCGGCCAGGGCGGAATCGATGGCCCGGCGCTCCAGGGCTACAAAGATGTGCCTGCTGTCCACGGAATTCAAGAACGGATTGTAGACGGGAGTTTCCGAATTTGGCTGCGCCGTGGAATCTGATGTTGAATCCGCCTCCGGTTTGGTTGCGGTATTTTCTGCCCAGGCGTTGTGGCTGGCGGTATCGTTCACTGCCGGGTTGTCTACACTCTCGTTGCTTGCCGGTTCCACAACGTCGGGGCTGTTCAGAAGGTCGTTGCCTTGCTCGTCGACGATGGTTTTGAAACGGTCCTTTGCAATTTTAAGAACGGTGAACTTGCCCTGGATCGTACCGCCGAGGCTTACGGTGTCCTGATGGATACCGAGAAACTGCACCACCTGTTTTGTTCCGGAAATCAACTCCACGTTGGCACGGACTCCTTGGGAGTCCTCGGCGTGGGCGGCCAATGAGAGTAGTATCATTGCGAGTATAAACTTTTTCATATGCAACCTAGAACTGTAGGATGATGCCTACCGCAAGCAGTGAGGCTCCAAGGCTTACGCCTGTGTTGAAAATGACTTTTCCGATGTCTGCCTTGTCGCGATAGTTTTTGAACTTGTCTTCGGAATTTTGAATGTCCGCGTCGCTTGCAAGGGGCGAATTTTCAATTTTCGCTTTTTCGTCGTTAGCCTTGTTGATCAAGTTCCACGTGACGATGCCGGAGATTGCGCTTGCGGCAAAGGGAATCGCGGAACCTATCATCATGTAGCGGCCGAAGGATCTGTTGTAACGCTTCTTGACGACTTTTTCTTGGGCTTGCTGCAACTCCTGGTCGTAGACGGGGCGCAGCGATACGATGAAGTACGACGTATCTTTTGCAGAAAGCGTAACCCTGATGGTGGTGTCTGCAAAACCGGGCTTGAACAGTGATATGAGTACGGCTCCGTCTTGCATGTTTTCTTCAGTGACCGCGATGAATTCCGGAGAAACCGCCTGGGGCTTGTCCTTGTGGTTTGGCAGCAGTTGGTTGATGTAGATGTCTGTTCCGCCGGGAATGGTGGAAACGTGCAGATACCTGGGCGCCTCCTGGCAGAGTGCCGTACCGACGGTTGCAAGCATTAAAAGGAGAAACTTTTTCATCTTAGTTTCCCTCGCTTACAAAGGGGCCTTCGACGGTGTACGTCGAAGAGTTGTGCTTTACGTTCCAGTAGATGTTTGAAAGGGTGTTTTTTGAGTAATCTTCGGCGTTGATAAACACCTGGTACTCTTTAAGCCCCTCGTCGATGTCAAAGGACAGCCAGGGCGTCGAATAGGAATGGCGAACGGTGTCCTGGTTTACGGTAACGTAGATTTTTCCCTCGTTTAATCCGGAACCGTCGTCGTACAGGTGAAAATGAAGAGTGTTGTCGCTGTTGGAGACGAAGGCTACCTGTGGCTTGACTTTATCCCGAAGATGGATAGGCGCAAGCTCAAGGACTGTTCCTTCGGGAACGTCTACGACTAACGATTCGGGCATGTAATCGGAACGGTTCATGCTCCTGACATAGACCTTGACTCCAGATTGGGCGTGCATTTTTTTTACGACGGTTTGCTCTAAATCAAAGAAGTTTGCGCTTGACAGCGTGTCGCCGTTTGCTGCGATGATGGAAACTTGCGTTCGCGGAACTTCATTGTACAGGAGGTTGTCGTAGGTAAAGGGAATCTTGATGGTGGAAAGGCTGTCGAGAGTCTTTGTGGAGAACTTCGCGATCTCCGTCGTGTCATAAGTCGTCACGGAATATTCGCTGTGGAAGGCCGCCCTTACCGCCCAGTAGAAAGTGAAGGAGGAGTCCCTTGTCAAGACCAGGTCGCTGCCGACGAGGGAACCGCTTATGGAAGCCTTGTCGAAACAGTCCACGGTACCGATGGGATGGTCCCACAGGGAATCTTTTTGGGTGTAGGCGAAAATATCGCAGGTGGCGGTTTCCCATGGGTCGATTCCGGATACTGTCCAACGCAGGGGCAGGGACTGTAGATTGAGAGGGTGGACCTGGTTGTAGCCGTCGTAAGGGAAATCGATGGCGATGGCGTTGGGCTCGTTGACAAAGAAATCAAACTCTTGATGGACCGTGTCGTCCCACAGGTCCACGATTCTCAGGGAACCCTTTATTTGTCCGGACCGCTCCAAGGTGTACTTGAAACTCGGCAAGTTGATTTTTTTCCCGTCGATATCCCAAAGAATGTTTTTTAGAAAGATTGAAGCATCGTCTCCAAAGTACTGCTTGTCGCCGCCGATGAGGCCCACGTACATTTTCAAGGACTGGTTCTTTTCGGCGTAGATGGCCGATAGTATGGGAATCTGTTCCAGGTCGCCGGAGTATCTGTCCGGGACGATAACCACAAAGGGGCGGTAAGGCGTTGTTTCCTTTGCCAGGTGGGAGTCTCCACAGGAACACAGCAGGACGCTCAACAGGAGTGCAAAGGCAAATACGAATGCAAAAACGAAAGCACGTATGAGCGGATGTTGAATTTTATTCACTGAACACCTCCGGAAGCGTCTTGCTTGGCAAGACCTTGAAGGATTTTTTCGCCTTGTTGCTGCTGTAATCGTAAGCGGTGATGGAAACAATCCGTGTGGCCCAGGAATTCTTCAATTCCGAAATGCTTACGAAAAGGGTGTCGTTGCTGAAATGAAAGGACGAGATGTTGTCGGCATCGAGGGCCACCTTGATTCGCTTTTCAAGGACCTTGCCGCCAAAATCCTTGATGACGAACTTGAGGGTGTCCGAGTAATCGAGGGATTCGCCGTCGTAACTGCCTATTGCGGTAATCCGTGGGGGGGTGGTGTCCTTCATTTCGATGGTATCCAGAGTCAGTACCTGGTTCGCCTTGATTTCGAATTTCGTGGTGTCCACCCCGAAGTCCGTGTAATCTTGGGCCATGGCGTAAAGGGTGTACTTTCCTGGATTCAGGGGCTTGACGACGAAAGCGGACCCCTTTGTGGAAAAGACGGTGTCGTCGTACACCATGTAGCCGTCGGAATTGGTCAGCCATAAGTGGAAGGGGAGCGTTTGCTCGGAGGAACTGTGATTGATGAAACCGAAGAGTGCCGCTTCGTTACGGATTCCCCTTGTGGAAAAAGTGCTGCGGATGGTGTCTTGGGCTTTTTGCCGCAATTCGTTCTGCACAGAGACGCTCCACTGGTACATGCCCAAATTGTCAAAGCCCTTGAGGTAGGTGAAACTTGCCTCGTGGAGAATCGTATCCACAAGGACCTTGGGGTTGCCGTAATATCCCGGAGCCTCTTTTAGGACAAAGTGGTGGGACATGTCCCACATGCTGTCGGGGTCGTAGACGTTCCACGCAAAATTGATGAAATCGCTGGGCGCGAAATATTGCGTGTTGTTTGCCGGGATAAAATTCCTTTTGTCGAGAAGGGGAACGGAACCTATGTACAGATCCAGGGAATCTTTCAGCGTGTCGCCGAAGTAGTCCACAAAAATAAAGTTGAACTGGTGATGTCCGGGCTTGTATTCCGCCCTTTTGCAGTTGTACTCGAAGCAGTAGAAGTTGCCGTCCATGGTCCAGTAGTATTCCTTGCTGCGGATGGCCTTTGAAGGGTACACGGAGGTCAGGAGTATTATGGAATCCCCTGGATGGATGGTGTCGCTCTTGATGCCCACTGTGTTGGAATCGAGATTTTTTGAGAAATAAGCCTGGATGGCCAATTGCTGTGGGGTGCCTTCGTTGAAAACGACGTCATCGAACTGGCTGCAACTGCAAAGGGCTGCAATCCAGCAAAGTGTGGCCACGAGTGCGGCGGGAATCGTTCGCTTGAACATCATGGCGCATCTCCTGCGTCGGGCGTGGTAACCTTGAAATGGACCCAGTCCAAGGTATCGGCATCACCGTAGGAATCCGTGACGATGACGCGGAACTGATGCTCTCCCGGATCGAACCCCGATTGAAAAACCTTGGTGAGGTTTCCGACGTTGTACCTATTGTCGTCTATCTCGAGAATGTGTGTCAGGATGTCGTCGTTGGAATCCGTGGACTTCCACTGGAATTGGACGGGGCTGTTTTTTTCTGCAACGATGGTTTCGCCCTGGCTGGGTATGGTGGTTTTGTCCAGTTGGGGCGCGTAATTCATGACGACTGTGAACGTGAATGTCTGGCTGTTGTTCTCCTTGTCAATTACAACGAGGGTATTGGGTACAAGAATTGTTTCATTGATAGATGCATTGGGCAGTATGTCGTAGGATCTTCCGGAACCCAGCGGAATATCGTTGTTGTACCATATGTACTGCAGGTCGTTTGCCTTGTTGCTGGGGGAGACTGCCGTTATCAAAGTTGCAGGGTCGTTGGGATTGATCTTTAGGGCCGTGGAATCGATCTTGTCGTATTGCAGGGCATGAACCTTGACAGTTTGTACTTTGCCGGAGGTGTCGGGTTCGCTGGGAACATCAAGGCATGCTCCCAAGACCCCTCCCAAGGCCAGGGTAAGACCGATGTCCAAAAGGCAAAAAAGTTTTCCGCTTCCAAAAATCACTAGTGTAAATCTACTATATTCAAAGGCATGAGTCAGGAAAACCTAGAATATAAAAACGCCATGGAGCGCCTGGAATGCATTTTGGAACGTATCGACAATTCCGAAATGGAAATCGACGAACTCGCCGGGCAGGTTCAGGAGGCCACCGAATTACTCCGTAACTGCAGACAGATTCTGTTGAAAACCGAAAAGAATGTCCAGGAAGCCTTGGCTAGTCTTGACGGGGAAGTCGATGGCTGAAACCGTACAGGAAGCGGTTAAGGTTGTACCTGCCCTGGAAGTGGAAAACCTTAAGGTACGGTTTCCCGTTCGTGGGGGCGTTCTTGGCAAAATCCAGAATTATTTTACGGCGGTGGACGACGTCTCCTTTACCTTGCCGCAAGGCAAGATCCTCTCCATCGTAGGAGAGTCCGGCTGCGGGAAATCGACCCTGGTGAAGTCCCTGGTGGGCTTGGTGCAGGCGGACTTCGGTTGTTACAAACTGTTGGGCGAAAAAATCGACTTTAAGGAGGGGGCTTCCGTTCGGAAGGTTCGCAATCTTGTGCAGATGATTTTCCAGGACCCTTTCAGCAGTTTGAACCCGCGGCAGACGTTGGCGGAAATCTTGACGGCGCCTGTGGTGGCCCGAGGCGTAAGCTTTGACGAGGCGCGGGAACGGGCCCTGGGGATGTTGGACCGGGTGTCCATTCCCGGGGGTGCATTGGAGAAGTTCCCCCACGAATTTTCCGGTGGTCAGCGTCAAAGGCTTTGCATTGCCCGAAGCCTGATGGTGGAGCCCAAGGTCCTTTTGTGCGACGAGGTGACCAGCGCCCTGGACGTTTCTGTGCAGGCCCAGATACTACACCTGCTGGATGACCTGCGCAACGAGATGGGCATAAGCCTGCTGTTTATCAGCCACGACATGCAGGTGGTCCGTGCCTTGAGCGACGAGGTGCTGGTGATGTACTTTGGCAAGGTGGTGGAACGGGGCGAGGCGGACAGGGTCCTTGTGAACCCCCGGCACGAATATACTCAAAAACTTTTGGCAAGCGTTCCTACCATAAGGCGCTAGAATTTAGGCGCTAGGCTTTCTGGGGAGAACTTGTTGCAGAACCCTTTACACGCAATTTTGCAGGTGGTCAAAGATGGCTTGTTTTCGCAAAAGAAATAACGAACGTGGCACCCCTCGCGGTCCTTCCCGTGAATCTTGCTTTGTTGAACTGCGTATCGAAAAAATGGTGCAGGGCGGCGAGGGCATGGGACGCTTGCCCGATGGTCGCGTCTGCTTTGTTGCGGGTGCTTTGCCAGGGGAACTTTGCAAGGTCTTGCTGACCATTCAAAAAAAAGACTTTACCCGCGGCCGCGTCCTTGAAATTCTGGAGCAGAACCCCCACCGCGTAAAACCCAGGTGTCCGCTGTACGGCCGCTGCGGTGGCTGCTCCCTGCAGCATCTGGACTCCGAAAGGCAGGCGGAATACCTGGCGCAGGTGGAACGGGAGAACTTCAAGCGCCTGGCCCATGCGGATCTCCCTGCAAATTTCAAGGTCCATACGGGAAACCCGTGGAATTACCGCAACCGCGCCCGTGTGGTGTTCTGCGGCAGTCGTGAAGGATGTTCCTGCTTCGGTTTTCGTGAACAGGAGTCCAATCACGCCATCGCCTTTAAAAACTGCCCTGTTCTGACCCAGGGACTGAACGATTTTTTGAAGGGTCCTGCCAAAAGCATCAGGGCTCGAGAGTTGAATGTCTTCGACAACGGAAAAGGGCAAGTCAGTTACTACTACGACGGCATGCCCGCCTCGGAGTTCCAGAAAAATGCCGTAAGCCTGGTGGATATTGGCGGTCGACAAATCCAGTCGGACGCATCGGTGTTCTTTCAAAGCAATTTGGGCTTGCTTCCGGAACTTGTGGATGCGGTCTGCAAGGCTGTAGACGACGGTATCGCCACTGGCGAGGCCAGTGACGAGTGGCTGATAGACTTGTTCAGCGGCGTGGGCTTTTTTGCCGCTCTCCTTCAGGATAGGTTCAAACGGGTGACTACCGTGGAAAGGGACGAAGGCTGCCTAAGGCATGCCAAGGTGAATTTGTCTGCAAAAGCGGAGAACGTGTCCGCCCCTGCAGAAGACTGGCTTGCCGAAAACGTGGTGGATATCCCTGCCACATTGATCGTGGACCCGCCCCGCACGGGATTGCCCAAGGCCGCGCTGGAGGCCATCGCCCGCAGTTCTGTGAAAAAAATGATTTACGTTTCCTGCGATCCGGTGACCCTTGCCCGTGATTTTGCGAAATTGGCTGAATTCGGCTTTGTTATGAAGTCTGCCGAGGCCTTCGCCTTTTACCCCCAGACGCCCCACATGGAAATGCTCGCGGTTCTTTCCCGTTAGTATTTGCTACATTGAAAACCATGATGAAAAAAATTCTTGTCTCTCTTTTGCTTTCCGTAGCAGTGGCCATGGCCGCATCTACAAAAAATTCCAATTCCTCCTCTGGCCAGTCCGGCAGTTCCTCCAAGAACATGGGCGTGGGCGCCTGGATCCAGGCTGGTAACGCCGGTGAACATTTCGGCCTTGACTTTATGATGCGCATGGGTTCCGATATTACCTTGGATATCTACGCCCACCTGTTCTTGAGCGACGGCGACAACTCCCTGGGCCTTTACCTGGGTTATTACTGGAACTTCTACCTGAGCGGTGTTCCTCGCGAACTGGGCCGCATGGGCTTTTATGCGGGCCCCACCGGCGGTCTCGGTTTCTGGGACAACTATCACTCCGCAGGATGGGATGGCAATCGTTACGTATGGTGGCGTGACGAAACAGGATTTGCCATCCGCATGGGCATTGCCGGCGGTTATCAGTGGGAATTCCCCAAGATTCCTCTCCAGTTCTACATGGAACTGAGCCCGGTCATCGAATTCCATTATTACGCCTGGGATGACTACTATTACGATGACAGGGACCGTAGGCGCAATGGCGATTATGATGATACCGACGTGGACTGGAAGTTCCCGGATTTCTATTTCCGCGTAGGCCTTCGCTTCTGGTTCTAACTTAGGGAGGGTGACATGAAAAAACTCTTGCTAGCCGTTTCCGTGGCCTTGTGTTCTTTTATTGCGGGCTGCATGTCCCAGGAACCGTCCATTTCTTGCGGCCGGGACTGGAACCCAAGTTCCAGGGTCGTCGCCGACACGACCAGCGAATTCGACCTGGCCGACCAGATGATTGTCCAGTTCAAGTACGGTCGCAGTTTCGACTTTACCAAGTTGAAAACAACCTTCTACGAAGGAACTTTGGCTAACAAAGGTAAGGAAATCTGGTCTCACGAAGTTCCCGTTACCGAAAAGATGGACTCCTACACCTTGCAGGGCAAGTCCAGGCACGGTGGCTTGATGACCGCCCGTGAACTTAGCCGCCAAAAGCAGCCGGGTTCTGTCGTGGTGGAATTCAGCGCCGACGGAAATATCATCGCCCAGAAGGAAATCACCCTGGTCAAGAACCGTTAATAAAGTATTTGTCTATGAAACTGAAAAGCATGCTTTGCCTTGGCGGCCTGGTTGCGCTCTGCGGTTGTGACGACAGCAGCATTGCCGTGAGTTACGAGTTGAAGTCGCCGGTGGATGTGGAAATTTGCACCCAGACCTACATTGCCACCTACGACCTGGAAGACGAAGAACGGATGGGTACCATTACCAAGACCTTCGCAGTTTTGAACTACTCCAAGGTGGGGGATACCATCAAGGTGAATCGCAAGTACAGCATTGACGATTCAAAGGGCTACTTGAAAAATTACATGCCCACGGAGTTGGCCTGGCGCGTCAAGGAAGTGAACCTCTCTGCGGTAGACCGCAACGTGACGCTCATCGCTGGACTTAACGAAGGTTACGATTCCCTGGTGAATGCTACGCCCATGCCCAAGCGCTGGCGCGATCAGTTGTTGAATCCAGAATACAAACCCCACCTGGTTCGTGCCGAAAAGCACCGCTGGGAAATGAGCCATCTTCTTGTGGGAGAAGTCCCTTCCAAGGCCGACATTACGCAACTGCTCAAGGACCGTGGCCGTTTGAACTTCGCCTTGATCCAGGTAGATTCTGTGGTGACCAAGGGCTACCAGAACCTGGACAAAAGAAAGTGCCTCTGGTACAACGTGTATCTCCACGAAAAGGAAAGTTTCCCGTACTACATCTGGGAACAGCACGTGAATAGCAAGATTGTTCCCGAAAAGTTCATGGCGTACAACACCGGACTGTCTGCGGAATACGCTACGGAATTTGGCGTGGCCATCGACCCCACCACCGGTATCCCCTGCCAGGAACGGGAAGTGAGAAAGGGCGTGCACACCATGGTAAATCCCGCCACCAAGGATACGGCGACCTTCAGGAGCCATGTTCTTTCGGAACGTCTCTATACCGTGAAAAAGTCCGGCGAAAACCAAGAGTAGCCCATGAAGTTTGCCTTTGCCACATTGGCTGGCCTTGCGGGCCTGATGTTTGCGGGTTGCGCCGTGCATCCGTCGCCCCAGCAGACCTTGGTGGATGACCGCCGCCTGGTTTACGAGGAGACCTACAAGGCCTACGACAAGGCCGAAAAGGATTATCTCAATCTTCTGTTCAATCTCGAGCGCATGCCCGAAGAAGAAGAACTTTGGATTTTAAAACGCGACAGGATGATAGAACTGATGCAACTCAAGGAATTGATGCTGAACGCCCGCGCGGAATTGGACGAGGCCATGCGTCAATGGGAAATGCACATGAGCGACATCCAGGCCGACATCAAAAGTTCCAAGGTGAAGGTCTATTCCCCGAATTTTACAGGGGATGCCGGCCGCAGGACAAGCCCCGGCCAACTGCTGGACAGTGACATAAAAAAGTAAACGTTACTGCCAGGAGTTGATAAAGCCCATCCCGATGGAGAAACGGATTTTTGTGGGCGATACCACATCGGGCAACAGCGGAATGTCGATGGGCTTCACCTTGCTGCCCCCCTCAAGGTTCTTGTCTTCGCCGATGCGGCTAAGGCCCCGGGCAAGCGTCAACGAAATATCCACGGGAACGCTGTAGAATATCTTGTTGCTCATGCGGAAGTTTATGCCTATGCTGCGGTCCCAAAAGCGATGGTCGGTCCATTTGTCTGTATCTATCCAGTCGCCCTGCCATGCGGCTCCGATTTGAGCGAAAACATCAAGGTAAAGGCTGCGGGTGCTAAAGATCCATGCGCTCTTGCGCCAGTCGTCGTAAATGGGGTAGAGGTAATGGATTTCGGCCATGGCGGTCCTTGTGCCCGACAAGGCGTAGTCCTCGGAACTGCGAAGGTAGGGGTAGCCTTCCAGGAACAGGGGCTTGAAGTAGTAGGAATCCAGGGTGTCTTCCTTGGCGTCCGTGTTCCAGTGGACAATGCCGCTGATTTTTCCGCCGGCGGCAAGACGTGCTCCCGTCCAAGGGCTCTGCAGGCTTCCGTAGAGGCTAAGCCCCATTTCGTGGATGTTGAAGTTGCGGTAATTGGGTTCGATTTTTCCGCTGGAGGTCACGGTAAAACTTTCGGCGAAGGTTCCCGGCCGGTAAAGGTCATTGTTGGAATACTGGTAATAGAACCTGAGGCCGTTGCCTTGCCCGCTGATTCCTGTTTCGTCACCATGGTCTCCGTAAAGACCCAGGACTGCGTTTGCTAGAATCTGCTTTTGGTATGTCCAGCGGAAATAGTCTTCGAAAAGGTTGAAGTCGGACCAGTTGTAACCTCCGGTAATCTGCAAGGTGTCGATGGTCTTGAATATGCTGTAACCGGCGCTTGCCGCAAAGGACTGGGTGGCTACGGCGTAGCGGCTGATGCCGAGGCTGTCCCCTCCGTGGCCGGCCACGTCTTCGTGACGAACGGTGTCCTTGCTGTTGTAGTTGCTGTAACTGTAGGAGAATCCCAGATCCAGAGGTGTGCTGCGGTTTTCCCATGCCACGAAGAATTCCTTTTCGGCGCCCGGGAAAAACTGGCCTGGGTATTCGAACAGTCCTGAACCAAGCTCAAGCAAAAGACCCAACTGCAGGCTGTTCTTTTTAAGGGCGTCGCTAAGGAGCACGGCAAGCCCTGCCTTGAATTTCACCTGACCGTCGCCAAATACGGTAAAGTCCGGGGCGCTTTCGGTAAGGGCTATCATGGGCACGAACATGGGAATGTTGGGAATGGGCTTGTAATCCTTTTCTACGCCGGCAAATTCCAGATCGGAGAGGTCCAACGTTTTTTCCATGCGCTTGTTCAGCGATCCCTTCAGGACGATTTCCTTGGAGCCTTCCTTCGTATTTACGGTGAACAGGGTGTCCTGCACCTTGACTATGCTATCGCGGGTGGTAATCAAAGGAGTGGAATCGCAATTGCCGTATGTGTGTCGGAGGCTGTCGGGCTCTTGGCTTTCCGGGCAGTTGCTCCAGACGGTGTCGGAAACTTGAATGACGGAGTCCCGTTCCGAGTAACTTACGGTCGTGTCGGAGGTGGCGGGAACAAAAATGCTGTAGGCCAGTTTGTAGAGGGAAAAACCGTCCTTGTCGTAGTTGGTATAGTAGATGGTGTCGCCGTTTAGTACGGGCGTGAATGCTCCGCCTAACACGTTGGTCAAGGGGTGCTCCACTCCGGTGCCCAGGCTCTTTTCAATCAGGTTGAAAATGCCGTTGCGGTTGCTGGCGAAGATAATCTTGTCGTCGTCGATCCAGTTGACGTCCCGTTCGTCAAAATCGGGATTGCTTACCACCTTGAAGTTCTTTCCGTCGGAATCGATAACTGCGATACCGCGTACCTTGTTGTCAAAGAAACCGAAGGCGATACGCTTTCCGTCGGGGCTGAACTTGGGACTGTAGATGTTGTAGTAGGTGTATTGGGTATCGGGCACGAAAATGTCCACCGGGTCGTCTGCGGTATAGTCCTTCAAGTCCTTGGGGTAGGGGACCTTGCTCAGGGCGAATCGTGTGCTGTAAGGCTCCCGCCGGACGAACGCCACCATGGTTCCCTGCTTGTCGAATGCGGGGTAGACCGCATCCACCAGGTAGGTAAGGGTTGTCTCGTTCTTGTTGGTGTCGCTCACCGCCACGTCAAAGTGGGCGTGTCCGTCCTTGTCGCGGTTCTGGTAACTGATGTAGGCGAGTACGGGACCTTGGGTAGAATCGTCGAATACGTCGATGCCCTTGTCGAACCAAGGCTTTTTCGCCTTGAATCCGCACTTGGCGTAGTCCCCGATGTTGATGGTGGTGATGCTGTCGTTATCGCCGCTTTCGATGATTGCGTCGTCCACCTCCACTTTTGCGGAGTCTTGTTTTGTGCTGTCCTTTTTATTCATGCTCCCGGCGGAAACCTTCGCGGAGTCCGCCTTCACTGTGTCGGCTTTCAACGGCATCTTGAATACGCTTCCGTCAAACCACGGCCCGCCGAAATTGGATATGCCGTAAAGGTGCTTGCCCGCTACAACGGGGAAATCCTGCCAGAAAGCGTTCTCAGTCAACTTGATTCCTTCAACCAGTTCCCCCAGGGAATCCCTCTGGGCCTTGTACTGCTCCGTGATTTCCTTTTTCCAGTTTTCGTACAGTTGTTTTTCGCTGATGCCAAGGACATCCTTGAGGGCTCCGTCCAAGGTCATGCGGTTGAATTTCGCCATGTTGTTCCAGATTTTCGGTACCGCGTCTTCGCCGTAATGCCTGTGAATGTAAAGCACCAGTGAAAAACCCTGGGTGTAGGGGCCCAGTTCCGCAAAAAGGGAATTGTCCGAAAAATCGTGCATGTATTCAAGCGAAAGAAGACTGTCGTTCAGGGCGGCTACGCGCAGCAGCATGTCGCGGTGGGCGTCCCAGCCGTCAAACCCCATTCTGGAGGACTCGTACTGCGCAGTACCCTCGGCAAGCCAAAGGGGCTGCAAGTTAAAGGGCAGCATGGACACGAAATCGCTGGTGGTGTTTTCGTTGTAGTAGTCGGAATAACTGAACTGCAAACCGTACAGCCTGGGGTGAATTTTGCTGCCACTTTCGATACTTACCAGGTGGCTGAATTCATGGGTCACCACGTCGGCGAGCCAGCCGTGGCTGCTGCGTATCTTGAAATCCCAGTTGGTGAGCCAGAGGTTCAAGGAGTTTTCGCTGGGAATGGCGCTGCCGTTGCTGTAGAGGGCGTTGCTGAGGGCCACGTTGACACGGCTCGGCAGACCCTTGTGGTAACGGTTGACCACGGTGTCGTAGACTGCCTCGGCATAGGCCGAAACCTTCGAGGCGTGGCTGGAGTACTCGGCGGGATAGTAAAATTGAAAATGGTCGGAGCCTGCGGTTTTCCAGTGAATGTCGCTCTGGTTGCCGTAAAAGCCTGCTGCAACTGCAATGGAACACACCGCAGAAGCGGATATGAAAAAAATGCTTTTTAAAAGTCCAAAAATTCGCATTATAAGGTCAATGTGAAATCCAAAAAAATACAACTACAATCTACAAAAAAAGCCGCCCCCATATTTGGAGCGGCAATGCTTAATTTGGCGTAATGTTTATTCCTTGACGGTGAGCCTCATCACATCGGCCAGACCTTCGTACAACTTGCCCTGGTCATCCACTACGGAGAATCCGCCGGTATAGCCCCAATGGGTCCAGGGAATCTGCAAGGTGTCGCAAATGTCGATCATGGCCTTGTAGTAGTTCAGCACTGACTTTGCGTCGGACTTGTCGCGAAGTGCGCCGAACTCGTTGATGATTACGGGAACGTTGTTTGTAACGGCCCATTCCTTTGCCTTCAAGACATTCTGAAGTATGGCTTCCTTGCTGCCGTTCTTGTAGTAGGTCTTGATTGCGCTCTTGACGCTGCTCAAAACGCCTGCATTTACACCATAGGTGGAGGAGAATTCGGACCAGTCTTCTGCCACGTATGGGAAAGGTATGTCGTGGATCGCGGCGTAGTCGGTCCAGGAGCCGCCTTGGTGGGTAAAGAGGAAGGGTTCGTAGGTGTGAATGGCGTAGACGATGTTGTCGTCGGTGAAGGGGGTACGCTTTGCCAACAGGGTAATGGAGTACCATTGTGCATCACCGAAGATCAAGGTGTGCTTTGTATCTACGGAACGGATGGCGTCGATCATGGCCTGGGCCGCGATGGTCCAGTTGGCGGCAGTCACCTTGCCGTTGGTCATGTCCGGCTCGTTGAGCAGCTCAAAGAACAGGTCTTCGCGATCGCTGCTTGCGTAGTGTGCGGCAACGTGTTTCCATACGCCGGCCATCATGTTGATGTAGACGGAATCCTTCGACGTGGTGACGTTGTAACTGTTGTCGTATTCATGGTAGTCGATGACAAAGGACATGTTGTACTTTTCGGTCCATACGGCGAAGGAATCCAGCACGGTGAACAAGGCTTCGTCATCGAATTCCAATGCGGTTGCACCAGTGGTGTCGGCGAGGAATGCCTTGCGGTTGGTCACGTAGAGGTCGAGGTCGATGGGCAGTCGCAGGGACTTGAAACCGTAATCGGAAAGGAGTTTGATGTCCTTTTCGCCGAATTCAAATTTGCCGCTGAACTTGCCGTCGGCGTTTTCAAGCCAGTTGGTGAAGTTTACACCCTGGTTCAGGTACTTCATGGCCTTGGCCTGCAGGGGGTTGCTGATGGCGATTTCGCCGATGGTCACCTCGGGAATGACTGCTTCCTTCTTTTCAAGGTCGGCCACTTCGGGAGGAAGTTCGTCGTTGTGCAAGAACCATACGTTGTCGATCATCAAGGAACCTGTGGTAACCTTTGCAGACCCCTTGATGTGGAAACTGATCTGGTTGATGTTTTCGCTGTCAAATTCCACATGCTTGCCCCAGCCTTCCTGGGCCAGGTCGCGGAACTTTACGTCTACGCATTTCCATGCGCCGGTGGAGGCCAACATCTTGGTGCCGTGAACGTCGTAATCCGTCACATCGGAGGTCTCTACGCGAACGCTGTGAGCGCCGCCCTTATAGCAGTAGTGGATGCCGCCAATGGCGCTGAAGTCTTCGGGGCTGATTGCCACACCCAGGGCCACGTAGGGGTCGTAGGCGTAATCGCCCTTGTCCAGGGTGTACTCGAGTTTAAAACCGTAACTGGATTCGTAGCCTTCTGCAAATGCCGTGGGATAGCCGTCTTCGTTGACCGGCGTGGTGACTACGGAGGCACCACCGTTGGTCTGGTCGTCGTAGGTGAACCAGCCGTTGCCTTGGGCGGTGCTCCCGTCACCGTCTTCGAAATCATCGATCATGATTCCCTTCAAATTGACGGGGGTGGGAGTTTGGCAGGTGTCGCAGATGGTGGGAATGGAGTCCTTGTCCTCGGGAACGATGCAGGTGTCGCAAGTGACAGGCGGATTTTCGTTATCGTTTGAACCCGGTGTCTGGGGGTTTTTCTCGTCGCTGCTGCATGCGCTTGCCAAAAGTGCAAAGGATGCTGCTGCGGTAATGGCAAAAAGGGTCTTTTTTTTCATGGTTCTTACCTTTGTTATTGTCCTGCATAAAAATAATTTTTTGGGGTGAAAATATTCATGTTTTTT
>JABUUR010000132.1 GCA_021443065.1 Fibrobacter sp. | reverse complement strand
GCCGGGATGACATTGTTGGATGAGATCCCGGGGCAAGCCCGGGATGACATTAATCGGAGCCCGGGATGACATTAATCGAAGCCCGGGATGACATTTCAAGTTATAGGGAAATTTTGATTTTTTCTCTCATGTCCATGACGGTCTTGAGGGCGTCGTCGACGGATTCGCGACGGGCAAGGAGCACGCCCATGCGACGGTGACCCTTCAATTCCGGCTTGCCGAACAGGCGAAGGGCCGTGTCGGGTTCTGCCAGGACTTGTCCCAGGCCGCCAAACTTCACCGCACTGGAATTGCCGTCGCAAACGATAGCCTTGGATGCGCTGGGGCCATGGAATGCAATGTTGGGAATGGGCAGGCCCAGGACTGCACGAGCATGCAGTGCGAATTCGGAAAGATCCTGGGAGATCAATGTCACCATGCCGGTATCGTGGGGCCTGGGGCTAACTTCGCTAAAGAGAACCTCGTCCTTGCACACAAACAATTCCACTCCGAAAATACCGCGACCGCCAAGGGCGTCGGTAACCTTCTTTGCAATTTCCTTGGCCTGTTCCAAAAGTTCGGGTTTCATGGGCTGGGGCTGCCAGGATTCCTGGTAATCGCCGCTTACCTGATGGTGACCGATGGGGGCAAGGAAAGAAGTGCCACCCACATGACGAACGGTAAGCAAGGTGATTTCGTAATCAAAGGGAACAAAGCCTTCGATAATCACACGGCTGGCCTTGCCGGTACGACCTTCACTCTGGGAAATGTTCCAGGAATTTTCGATGTCTGCTTCTGTCTTGATAACGCTCTGTCCATGTCCGGAGGAACTCATTACCGGCTTGATAACGCAAGGAATACCGATTTCCTTGACACCGGCCTTAAACTCTTCGAAGTTGTCGGCAAACTTGTAGGGGCTGGTCTTGATGCCCAGTTCTTCGGCGGCCAGACGGCGAATGCCTTCGCGGTTCATGGTCAGCTTTGTAGCCTTGGCGGTAGGGATTACGGTGTAGCCTTCGGATTCCATCTGAACCAAAGTGTCCGTTGCAATGGCTTCTACTTCGGGGACAATGTAGTCGGGTTTTTCCTGTTCAATAACACGGCGGAGTTCGGCCCCGTCCAGCATGTTGATGACATGGGAACGGTGGGCAACCTGCATTCCGGGCGCATTGGCATAGCGGTCTACAGCCACGACTTCTACACCGAGGCGCATCATTTCGATGATGACTTCCTTACCCAGTTCTCCGGCACCGCAAAAGAGTACCTTAGTTGCACTAGCGCTTAGCGGGGTCCCAATTTCAGACATAGCATACTCCTGTTTTAAGATGCACTAAAGATAACAAAATGGGGAGCAGCCCTTACCGTGGGGATTTTCTAAAAACGATAGTCTACGGGGTTGAAAAGCAGTTTTATGCCTGCGCGAACCCATCCGTCGGCACCGTCGCTTTCCTTTTCGTGGTCAAGGTTTTCGTAAATGCGGAAACCGCCCCCTACGTAGTATTCAAACCAACTGTTGAACTTTTCCTTGTACAGCACGTCGAATACGTACTGTGTCTCTTCTATACCGGAGGTTGAGCCGCTGGCGCTTACGGCCTTGTTGTAACCGGTGTAAAGCTCCTTGTCCCCCTGGCAAAGCCATGCCAAGGACAAATCTACCGTGCGGTTCTTGTATTTCCAGTTTACGTCCAGCCACATGTCCAGGGCGTCGGGACCACGACGGTAGCCTACGGGGTAGTCTACAAAATAGGAGTCCGCGTAGTCGGGGTCGTTCTGCTCGCGGTAATTGCTGCGGTACAGTTTTCGACCGGTGTACTTGAGCAGGGGGAGTTTACTGTTGTTGGAAGCGGGGTCGGTAAGCACAACGTCAAAGCGGGTGGTGAACGTCCCGTATTTTTTCGTGGGAATTTCTTGAAGATAACCCACCATATAATTGATAATGGAGCGTGAAGTTCCCTTGTCGTCGTCTTCGCCTACGGGGCTGTTCAAGTCTTCCATGTTTATCTGGCCGTAGAACTTGGCGCCCCTGGCAGGTTTATAGCCGACTTCGAAGGACGTGGCGGCGGAGGTATAGCCGGAGCCGTAATTGTCGTGCCAGTATATGAATGGATTGAAGGAGCGGAACTCCAGGGACTTGCCCCCCACCATGCTGGTCTCGATAACGTAGATCCACAGTTTAGATGTTTCAAGGCCGAAACGGTGGTACACCAGATTCTTGACGTTCTGGTTGTAAACCCTGTTGCGCTGGTTATCCACCTGCTGGGAGGCCGACGTACATTTTTGGGCATAAGCCTCGGAGGAGGGGTCACTGGGACAACCCGTGGTTCGATCCACATCGTCTCCATAAAGCCATGCGTTGAGGGAACTCAGCATGAAGTCGTAGCGGAAAATCCCGGGATTGAACGCCCAGTGGATAGCATCGTGATAAGGAATGCCACCGAGGGTAATGTCGTTGGGCGACGTGGTCCAGTCCACGTGAAAGCGGCCAAACTGCACGTATCCCACGGGATTGTTCCAGCGGCCATAAGCATTGGTCGGGACGTTTATGTCCAGTTCGCTGGGCTTGTAAGTCAGGTTGGTTTTTGTGGTGCTGCTGTACCAGGCCTCAAGGTCCTTACGTAAGGGAGCCTCCAGCAAAAAATGGAAATTTTGGTACCCTGCGCGAAAACTCAGGGTAAAGAAAGGCTCGATGCGCTCTTCGTAACTGCGGGCAGTTTCCAAGGGAATCTGCAATCCCCGCCAGTTAGATCCAGGATTTCCGTACCATTCCGCGGTGTCGGCAGCGAAGAACGAAGCCGTAGGGCCGCCGCCAAACCCGAAGTTGAAATCTGTACCTACCTGCACATAGCCCTTGTATGCCGAAGAATCAAGCCAGAGGGACCTGCGCCACTGTTCCACAGGCACGGTGCTGTCTGCAGAAACAACAGGCAGGCCTACCGCGGCACAGGCGGCAGAAAACCCGAAAACCAAACAGGCAAAAAAAAGTCCGTGTACAAACCTCATGTGGTCGAATGTAGCAAAAAAGAACTGCCCAGGCAGGGAGACCCAGGCAGTTCCTTGTGTTGTGTTGAATACGCACTCGCGTATTCTGTGTGTGTGTGTTCCTTTAAAGACACACCCGGCATTGCCTACTGAAAAATTTCAGCAGGCACGGGAATCAAGCCGAATGGTCTTGAGTTCTTTATTAGAAGTTGTCCTTTCCAGCGTACATGCGAGTGTAGGCGGGCATGCTGTAGTCCACGCCGGACTGCTTCAAGGAATCATCTTCCTTCTTCTGTTCTGCAGAAATAGGCTGGCGGGATATGCCTGCCTCGGCTGCCATCTGGCGCTGGTAGGCAGGGACTTCCAGACCACCGCGACCATTGTTGAAACGGTCTTCGTCGGCAACTGCAGAAAATTCGGAGGTTTCAGAAGAACGGAAAACGTTTTCTTCCGCCGGGGCCTTTGCGTCAAAGGTCGGGTCGGCAAACATTGCGGCGTCCACGGCGCGCATCACCTGGGAATCAGTGAGGGACGGCAGTTCATTCTGGACAGGGGCAGGTTCAACGGTAGCCGGTGCCTGGGGAGCAGCAGGCTGAATCGTTGCAGGGGCCACGGGCTGTGCCATGGTCGGGGCTGCGTTTACCTGCTGGTTTGCCAAAGCCACAAAGTTCATGGAAGTCGGGCGTGGTGTTGCACTTACGGGAGCAGAAGGTGCTGCCGGATTAACCTTGGGCACAGCAACGGTCTGTGCAGCAGGATTTACGGTAGAAGCAAAGCCGGTAAGTTGCATGGTCTGGGATGCGCTGAACTTGGGAGCGGCAGGCTGTTCCTTGGAACTACCGCCGCAACCTGTTGCAATGACAGTGATGCAAACCTTGTCGCCCAATTCCGGAATGGTGATGTCGCCGATGATGATGTTCGGGTCGCCTTCTTCGCCCACCTTGTCGTAAATGTGTTCCATGGCGTCGCTGTGTTCCAGCAAGGAGTAGTTTTCGCCGTGAGCCACGTTGATGAGAACGCCGGAGGCGCCCTTGACGTCGATGTCTTCCAGAAGGGGGGAGGCAAGAGCCATGTCGGCGGCCATGATGCCGCGTTTTTCGCCCTGGGCAAAGCCCGTACCCATGAGAGCGCTGCCGCCCTTCAGCATCACCTTGCGGATGTCTGCAAAGTCCACATGGACCAGGCCATGGTGGAACATGATGCCGCAGATGCTCTGCACGGCGTTGCCCAGAATTTCGTCGGCCATCTTGAAGGCTTCTTCCATGGTGGCCTTTGCATTATTGTTCTGCAGGAGGGTCAGGAGTTTCTTGTTTTCCACCACGATGATGGTGTCCACGGAGGAACGGAGGTTCTTGATACCTTCTTGGGCAATCTTGGAACGGGCGTTGCCTTCGAAGCGGAAGGGCTTGGTCACAACACCTACGGTCAAAATGCCAAGTTCGCGGGCCACATTGGCAACCACGGGAGCGGCACCTGTACCGGTACCACCGCCCATGCCGGCGGTAATGAACACCATGTCGGCGCCCTTCATGGCTTCCTTGATTTCTTCGATGTTTTCTTCTACGGCCTTGCATGCCTTTTCAGGTTCCATGCCGGCGCCAAGGCCCTTGGTGGTCTTTTCGCCAATGGCAATCTTGTAATCGGCAAGGCTCTTGTCCAAAGCCATGATATCGGTATTGACGGCGTAGTATTCCACGCCTTCAATGTTCATCTGCTTCATGCGGTTTACGGTGTTTCCACCTGCACCGCCGACGCCGAACACCTTGACCTTTGCATTTCTGAAGGAAAGAGTGTCTCCAGTAATGCGAGACTTTGCCTCGAAACTGATGTTTTCCAATTCACTCATATTATAATCTCCCTGATTTTGAGTGTTGATGTGTTTATAAATATGCCTTGACGACTTCCACGAAACGTTGGAAGCCCTTTTTGACGGAAACGGCTATCTGGGTGCCGGTTTCGCTTTTTCTTTTTTCACGGATGTCCTTGTTTGCGTAGTAAAGAAGCCCGATGCCTGTGGCATAGGAGGGATTCTGGTACGCTTCCTGGATACCGCTCATGCCCTTGGGGTGGCCAATGCGAACAGGCTTGCCGAACACTTTGCTTGCCAAATCGTCAATACCATCCAGGCCGCAGCAACCGCCGGTGAGCACAATGCCGCCGTTGATAATTTTATCCATGCCACGCTTATTGAGATCCGCAGCCAGCAGCTCGAAAATTTCCCTCACACGGGCGGTAATCACCTGAGCCAGCAACTTGCGGGAGCAAGGAACGTCGCCACGGTCGCCTACGGCGGGAACCGGGAATGTTTCATCTTCAATCAGATTGCTGATGACGCAGGTTCCGTACTTTTTCTTGATGTCCTCCGCCTTGGAAAGGGCGATAGGGACATTCAGGCACTTGCTGATGTCGCTGGTAATGACGTTGCCCGCCAAATCCAGGGATGCGGTATAGCGAATGGAGTCGTTGACGAAGACCGCAATATCGGAAGAACCAGCCCCGATATCGATCAGGGCAACACCCAGTTCACGCTCGTCTTCGGTAAGAACTGCACTTGCGGCAGCCAACGGCTCCAGCACGAAACCAACCGCATTGAGGCCGGCCTTCTGAATGCTGTTGCGCAAGTTCGTCAAAAGATGGTCCCGGACACAGACCATCTGGACAGTGGCCTTCAAGCGGCGACCACTACGTCCCCTGGGATTGCGGAAAGGACCGTCTTCGTCCACCAGGTATTCGCCGGGGAAAATATGGATGAGTTCTCCGACTGTCGTAGGACAATTGCAGGCCTGTTTCTTGACGTTTTCAATGTCCTCGTCGCGAACTTCGCCCGTAGGCACGGTAATAATGGCAAATTGTTCGAAGGAAAGAATATGCTTGCCGGCAACACCCACGTACACGTCACGGACATCCACCCCGGCGGAAATTTCCAGCTGGGATACGGCGTCTTTCAGTGTCGCGATGACCACGTCGAGATCTTCTACGTTTGCCAAGGGAAAGTCACCGCATTCCACAACGCGGACGGACTTACCTTCGGAAATGCCTACAAACAGATTCACCTTGGATGCCCCGATGTCAAGGCCAAAGATGTAATCTTCCTTCCTTATGGGTTGCTTGTTTTCATCCATTGACGCACCTCTTATCAAATTTTCTTACATAAGCAAAGCCATGAAATCTCATGTCCACCTCGCCTGCACAATGCAAGTCCTTGGCAAAGCCTTCGCCCAATGATTGGTAAAGTTCAAAATCTTCTTTTTTCCATCCCGATGCCGAATAAAGGACTCGATATCCCGCATCTCGAAAAAACACTTCTACTGCCTTGTTTTCTTCGTCCCAACCCACCTGGGAAACATCTTCGTACAGGTTACCGTCCATCTTTCTCATGGTCTCCAGAAAAGTCGCAATCACTTCGACCTTATGGAGAGACCCGTTGTCCAATACCGGCAACCGCATGGCTGTTGCCATAGAAAGGGGAAGCGCGATTCCCTTCTCGGAGTAAACCTTCGCCTTGCCTTCGGAAAGGACAGAAAGCACCGGAGAAGATTCCTGCAGCCTGATGGTCAAGGAAGAGGGGAATTTTTTCTCCACTTCCACGGCGCTGATCAAGGAAATCTTCATCAGGTTTGCCGCCACAGAATCTGCATCCAATTCGGACATGAGCATGCCGGTTTCCACCTGGGCGTTCTGCATTACATCGTCCCAGGAGAGCATGCGATTGCCCTCGATCTCTACGAACTGCAAGTGACGAAGTTCCAAAGGATTGATTTTCTGCAAATAGAAACGTTCGTGCCACAAGACAACGGCCCCCACCACGGCGACCAGAAGTAAGATCCAGCCGCCACGCTTGAACCAGCGGGCGATCCGGGCTGTGTCAGACTTTACCTTCTGAACACGAGCCTCCTTGCGCTTTCGCTCGTTGTAACCGATCCTTCGGCCTAACAATGTGGTTTCACGTTGCTTCAAGTGTTACGTTCCTATAGCGTTAGAGACATTCCTCAAGTATGGTTTCGCCAAGTTTGTAGATGCTGCCTGCACCCATCAAGACCACCACATCGCCTTGGCGAAGTTCCTTTTTCAAAATGGGCAGCAAGTTCATCTGGTCGCCAATGAAACGAGCATCGCGGTGGCCGCGGGCCGTGGCGCTGTTGGCAACCAGAGCTCCGGTAACGCCTTCGATGGGCTTTTCACGGGCGGGGTAGATGTCCGTGGCAAGCAAGACATCGCAGTTGGCAAAGGCACTTCCAAATGCTTCGTGCTGGTCACGGGTTCGGGTAAAGAGATGGGGCTGGAAGGCAACAATGATACGCTTGTCCGGAAAAGCATCGCGAAAACCCAGCAAGGTCGCGGTGGCTTCGGTGGGGTGATGAGCGTAGTCGTCAAAGACCATGACACCATTCTTTTCGCCGATAAATTCAAAACGACGCTTTACGCCTTCGAAGGCGGCGACTGCCCTGCGGGCGACATCAGCGGAAACGCCTTCTTCGATAGCCAAGGCCACAGCGGCGGTGGCGTTCAGCACATTGTGACGGCCCGGAATCTTCAGGCGAAATTCACCCAGGCTCCTGCCGTCGTTCAAAATTTCAAATACAGGGAAACCCTTTTCAAAACGCAGGTTGTCCACGCGGTACTTTGCCTGGCGAGAAAAGCCGTAGGTAACCACAGGTTTTTTCAGTCGGGCAAGAATCTGCTGCACGTTGGAATCGTCAAGACAAAGGATGATTTGACCGTAGAACGGAATCTTGTTGGCAAATTGTACAAAGGCATCCTTGATGTCTTCGATGTTCTCGTAGGTATCCAGATGATCTGCATCGATGTTGGTGATGATTGCAGAAGACGGCATCATGGAAAGGAAACTGCGGTCAAATTCGTCAGATTCCGCAATGAGGTAATTGCCTTTGCCCACCTTGGCACCGCTGCCATGGCCCTTTACCACCCCGCCAACGATAATGGTGGGGTCCAGGCCGGCTTCTTCCCAGATTTCACCTACGATAGAAGTAGTCGTGGTCTTACCGTGGGTGCCGGCAATAGACAAGGTGTACTTCATGCGCATCAGTTCGCCAAGCATTTCTGCACGCTTGATAACGGGAATGCGACGGTTGCGTGCTTCCATCAGTTCCGGGTTGTCGTAGGGAACGGCAGAGGAATAAACCACCAAGTCGGCGTCTTCCACATTCTTGGCATCGTGCCTGGGGTCCACACGGATTCCCAAGTTCCTCAAATAATCCACAACAGCGCTTTCGCTCATGTCGGAGCCGCTGACCACAAAGCCATTGGCATGAAGCACTTCGGCAATGCCAGACATTCCGGCACCACCGATACCTACGAAATGCAGGCGACGGACTCGTTTGCAATCATTCAACTGCATTAGCCATTCTCCTTATCCAGGATGATTTGAGCAATCTGGTCGGCAGCGTCGGGCATGCCCAAGGTCTTTGCCGCCGCGGCCATTTCGGCCAGGCGAATCGGGTCGGCCAAAAGGCCTTCGACCTTTTCCCACAAATGATTTTCGTCGCTGTCCAATTCCACCAACGCTGCACCGGCCTTTTCAACCACACGGGCATTGTGCTCCTGGTGATTTGCGGTGGCATGGGGGAACGGAAGCAAAATCGAGGGTTTGCCAAAGGCAAGGATTTCGGCCAGGGCAGAAGCCCCCGCACGGCTGATAATCAAGTCCGCATGTTTCATGTACGAATAAATTCCGTCCAGGAAGCCGCACACGGAAACATTGGGAAGTTCACCTACGCGAGCGCTGATGGCATCCACGTTCTTCGCCCCCACTTGCCATACCACGGAAACGTCGTCACGGGCGGTAATGGCCTTGATGCTTTCTTCGATCTTGGCATTGATTCCGGCGGCGCCCTGGGAGCCACCTACGATAAACACGGCATTCTTGCCCTCTGCAAATTCAGCGGGGCGGGGCAAAGAATCTTCCTTGGGCAATTCACGAACAGGATTGCCCAGAATGCGGATTTTTTCGATGGGGAAAAACGAGCCCGCTTCTTCGGAGGTTACAAAAACAGTCTTCGCGTAACGGGAACCCACCTTGTTGGCAATACCTGCCACGGCGTTCTGTTCCTGCAGGTACACAGGAATACCCATGAGGCCCGCAGCAAGAACAATGGGCAGCGAAACATAGCCACCGGTAGCCACCACAACATCGGGGTTCACCTTCTTTATGACGCTCTTGGCACGGACCAGCGCCTTGGAAAGTTTAAAGGGCAAGCCCAGGTTCTTGAGAAATGGACCGCGATGCAAGGGCTCGGCAGAAATGTATTCGTAGGGCCAATTCTTGGCAACCAGGCGTTCCTCCATGGAATCCTTACGACCTGCAAAAGTAATTTCGGCAACGCCCATTTTCTTTAGACTTTCGGCAATAGCCACTGCCGGGAAAATATGCCCACCGGTACCACCGCATACGAATAAAAACTTCTTCATACGCTACTCCTTGTAACTTCAACATTCCTAAACATGCTGCTATCAAGCGAGGAACTTCTGGCATAGGGTTCCTTGATCAGGCGACCAGAATTCGGGCGAGATATGTTCAGCAAAATTCCAACGGCTACAGCTGAATAAATCAGGTTTGTGCCACCAAAACTGATAAAGGGAAGAGGCTGGCCTGTAGTCGGACCAAGATCGATGCTTACGCAAACATGGATTGCAAAATTCATGAAAATAGAAAGCGTGAGGGCCAAGGCCAGATACTTGCCAAAGCGGGTAGACGCGTTTTGCGAAATCTTGAACCCCTGGGCGATCAGCAGGGTAAAAAGAATCAAAACGGCAAAGGTTCCCACAACACCAAGTTCCTCGCCAATCACCGCATAGACCACATCCTTGTGGGCCTCAGGCAGATAACCCCACTTCAAAACACCTTGGCCAAAACCCGTTCCGAACAAGCCTCCGTTACCCAGAGCCTGCAAGGAATGTTCCACCTGGTAATTGGAAGCGGTCATTTCGCCTTCTTCGGCAAAGAACGCCATGATGCGCGCACGGGAATGTTCCTTGGACAAGAACGCGATGATAATGGCAGGAATAGCGACAGCGACAGCGTAACCCATGTACTTGTAGTTTACACCGGCAACCAACATGACGCAGGCCACGATAATGAGGATAATGCCCATCATGGATAAGTTGGGCTGCAAAAGCAAAAGAATCGCAGTAATGCCCACAGGAACAGCCGGCTGGATCAGGGTGCATTTCAAACTTTTGATGTTTTCGCCAGCCAACGAAAGTTTTTCGCACAAAAGAACGAACATACCCAGTTTCATGATTTCGGAGGGCTGGATACCTAGAATCCAACGGTTGGCACCCTTAACTCCGTTACTGGAAACCAAGGCAGCAATGGTCAAGACAACGCCCCCCGCAAAGGCCACCCTTCCAAGCCAACGCCAATGCCTGTAGTCCAAAAAACTGAAAAGGAACATAAAGAACAGGGCCAAAAGCACCTTTTCGCAATGCTTGATCATGTAGAATTCTGCAGTATGGCCCTTGGCAACGGCAAAGGGGCCGGAGGCGGTGTACACCTCTGCCACGCCAAAGCATATCAGCAACAAGGTCACCACCAGGAGAACCTTGTTCATGCCGCCATTTTGTGCAGTGCCTTCCATTTTCCCTTAATCCTTATACCTTTACAGAAGTGAGGCGAAGCATCGCGTCTACCACCTGTTCCATGTGCATCCCACGGCTACCCTTGACAAGGAGCACGTCACCCTCGGCCACAATCTCTGAAAGGCTTTCGATGAGGGCTTGAACCGAATCAAAATGATATGCCCGTTTCATGCCCTTGGCCTTTGCACCCTTGACATAGAGTTTGGCCTTTTCGCCAACGGTAAAGAGCATGTCAAAATTCATTTCAGGAACCATTTCACCCATCTGCACATGAAGTTCGTCGGTCAACTTGCCCAGTTCCAGCATATCGCCCAAGATGGCGATGCGGCGGGACACCTTCATATTGCCGATGGTCTGTAGCGCCATCTTGGTGGAGGACGGGTTCGCATTGTAGCAGTCCGAAACAATCTGGAAGCCATTGGCCTTTTTCAGTTCCATGCGCATGTTGGTAGAACGGAAACCGGCAAGGGCCTTGGCTATTTCGGACCTTGAAATCTTGTAGGCCTCGCCCACGGCAATGGCAGCCAGAGCATTGTACACATTGTGAATGCCGGGAACGTTCAACGTAAACTTGGTGCGGCCCAGGTAGAACGAGGCGCAGTTGTTTTCGTCATAAGACAATTTTTCGGGCTTGTAGACACCGCGCTTGATTCCAAAGGTAACCACCTTGTAACTGGTATTGGAACGGCACTTGCAAAGGTGAGGGTCGTCGGTGTTCACAATGAGAAGGCCACCCTTCTTGAGGCCCGCCGTAATGGTCTTCTTTTCGGCAAAGACACCGTCCAAGTCGCCCAGACGTTCCAAGTGGCTTGCGCCAATGTTGGTAATCACGGCTACATCGGGTTCAACCGCCAAGGAAAGGGGGCGGATTTCATTGGGGCCGCTGGTACCCATTTCAATGACCGCAGCCTCGTGAGAATGCTTCAACTGGAACAAGGTCATGGGCACGCCAATATGGTTATTGAAGTTGCCCGACGTAGCGTGGGTATTGTACTTGGCAGAAAGAACGGCCTTGACCATTTCCTTGGTGGTGGTCTTGCCGTTGCTGCCCGTAATGGCGACCTTCTTTACCTTGAATTCACGCTGGTAGCCCTTGGCAAGCCTCAACAGAGCCTCGGTGGTATCGTTCACCGGTGCATACATCTTGAATGTTTCGATGCCAGCGGCATCTTGATTTACAACGCTCATCAGCGCTCCATCCTTTTCCATCTGAGGTACAAACTGGTGGGCATCAAAACGTGTGCCCTTGATCGGCCAAAATACAACGCCCTTGGCAGGCTCCCTGGAATCCATGCAGAGATTCACCTTGCGGTTCATGGTGCGCCCGTTGACGCCCACCGCGGTGGTCTCCAGGATTTCCAGCATTTTCTTGATTGTCAAATCCAGTTTAAACATTTTCCATAGCCTTCACCACTTCTTCGTGATCGTCAAAATGATGTTTTGTCTTGCCCACAATCTGGTAGTCCTCATGGCCCTTTCCGGCAACCACCAGCCAATCCCCGTCCATCAGTTCCGAACAGGCCCTGGAGATGGCTTCGGCACGATTTTCCACGACTTCAAAATTCGTAGACGTCATGCCGGCACGGACATCGTCAATGATTTCCGTCGGATTTTCGGTGCGGGGATTGTCGGAGGTAAGCCAAGCCTTGTCCGCCATCTTCTCGGCAATGGCACCCATGACGGGGCGCTTGGTCCTGTCACGGTCGCCACCGCACCCGAACACGACAGAAAGTTTTCCGCGGCAAAGGCTGCGGGCTGTCGCCAAGACACGTTCCAAGGCGTCGGGGGTATGGGCGTAATCCACAACCACATGAATTCCGTTCTTGTTCCAAACCTTTTCAAAACGGCCAGGCACCCGAACTTCCGCCAGTGCCTTATCCATTGCCGCCTTAGAAAGCCCAATGGCCTTCGCCCACGAAAGCACAAGCATCACGTTGTCCACGTTGAAATCGCCGCAGAGGGCTGTTTCGAAATGGGTTTCCGCAGCAGAATTTCCAAAGCCCTGCAGGTCAAATTTCAGGCCGTCCTCGGTATTTTCTACAGTGCCCAAGGGCTTTACATCGGCAACATCCGAACCCAGGCGAGACACTCCAACCACATTGCGGCCTGCATTTTTCAATTCTTCACAAAGGAAAGCTCCATGTTCATCGTCCACATTGATTACGGACACACCGTCAAGAGCCTGATACTTTGTAAACAGAAGTTTCTTTGCTTCAAAGTAGGCGTCCATGGTCTTGTGGTAATCCAAATGGTCCTGGGTAAGGTTGCTGAACAAGCCGCTCTTGTAACTGATGCCCGCCACACGGCCCTGGTGCAGCGCATGGGAAGAGGCTTCCATCACCAAGTCAGAGCAACCCACGTCAACAGCCTTTGCCGCAAAGGCAAACAAATCCAAAAGCCCCGGGGTTGTAAGGTTGGCAGGGACAGAAGTCTCCCCCACCTTGTTCTTGATAGTGCCGAGCAATGCCACCTTGCGCCCCGCTGCAGTCAGCATGGCGTCCATCAGGAATGCGCTCGTGGTTTTTCCGTTGGTGCCTGTAATGGCATGGCAATCCAACTTGGAAAAAGGATCCTTGTAGAAAATCTTCGCAGCCTCCAGACGGGCGGCGCGCACATCGGAAACCTGGATCCACTTGGAGGTCAGCCCCTCGGGAGCCACAGTTTCTGCCACGACGGCGACAGCACCCGCGGCAATGGCATTGCGGGCAAATTCATCGGCCCCAGCGGCCGGAACAGAGAAGAACAAATCATTGACCTTCACACGGCGGGAGTCGTCGCACAAACCTTGAACATTCAAGTTCTTCATCAAAGTTTCAGAAAGCATCACCCTTTCTCCTTCAACTTCAGTTTGCAAATCTGCCCTTTACGCAATTCTTCGTTGGCCTTGGGGAATTGCTCGACAATGCGGCCCTTGCCTGTATATTCAACATTCATGCGAATATTGCCGGCTATTTCCAAGGCGTCCTTCAAAGAAAGCCCCTTGAGGTCGGGCATCTTGCCTGCAGACATTTCTCCAAGCATGAGGGTGACCCCCAGGCTGTCGTTTAAATCCTTGCGTTCAGAGACCACGCGATTGCCGTTTCCTTCAAACTGCACCTTGCAATTCCTGGATTCCGCCAAGGCCTTGGCGGCATCGGCCTTCATGCCCACGAAATCCAGGGAACAGTTGTTTTTACTGTTTACGACAGCCAGGTTGTACGATGCCGGCGACAAATCCGGATGGTAGTAGATACCTTCCATGATACGGCGGAAAATCGGGCCCGCGGTATTGCCTCCGTGCTTTTGGGATGTCTGGGGATCGTCTACCAGCACCATGCACACAAAGCGTGCGTTTTCCACAGGGGCAAGCCCGATGAAGGATGCCACCTGACGTTCACGATCATACTTGTGAGTTTCCTGATTGTACTTTTCGGCGGTACCCGTCTTTCCGCCAAACACCACGTCAGGAATCTTCTTGCTCATGACCTTCTTCGCAGTACCGTTGTTCACAACGCGATGGAGCATCTGGCGAATGTCGGCGGCGGTCTTTTCCGAAATCACACGGCGAACCTCCACCGGATTTTTCTTTTCGACCAGGTTGCCCTTGGAATCCCGCCATTCCTTTACAATCATGGGTTCCATAAGTTTTCCGCCGTTGGCTATGGCGGAGTAGGCCATCACCAACTGTATCGGGGTCGTCATCACGGCGTGACCAAATCCCATGGTCTTCAATGTACGGTCATCCCGAGTCAATTCGTAGGGTTGCAAGATCTTTCCGGATTCCTCACCGTAAAAAGAGTCGGAGGTTTTCATTCCGAATCCAAAATTACGGGCCATTAGGTAAAGTTTTTCGGCCCCCACCTTGTCGGCGATTTTACCATAGACCACGTTGGAAGATTGCACCATGGCCTCGGCCATATCCATATCGCCATACGGATGGGTATCGCAGATTTTTTCGGAACGTTCGCTCCATTTCCAGCACTTTCCTTCGTCGGCAAAGACTGTATCCGGCGAAACCACGCCATGCTCCAAGGCTGCGGCAGCGGTAACCACCTTGAACGTAGACCCCGGTTCAAAAGTCATGGCAACGATATCGTTTTTAGCCATGTTGCCAACGCCCTGTTTCTTGGAATTGGGGTCGAAGGTGGGGTAACTGGCCATGGCAAGGATTTCACCGGTGTAAGGGTCCACCACCACGGCGCTTGCGCTCGTTGCCTTGAATTCGGCAACACCGGCCTTCAATTCCTTTTCCACGATTTCCTGCATGTTGCGGTCGATGGTCAGCACCAGGTTCTTGCCGGGTTCTGCCTCGGCCACGTTTTCGGAACGTCCATAAATTTCGCGGCTCTTTGCATCCTGGAAACTCACGCGAAACCCTTCGCTACCACGCAGGCGCAGGTCAAAAACCCTTTCCAGCCCCATGCTGCCAACACCGTTATAGCCAACCTTGCCCACCACCTGGGAGGCAAGTTTCCCCTGAAGGAACATGCGGGTAAAATCCTCGGAGTTTGCAGAATCACGAAGGTTGTCGGCAAACACAACGCCATTGCGGTCCATGATTTGGCCCCGTTCCGCATAGATATTCTTGGTGCGGGTGGCCATACCCTTGGTTTCGGCCTGGTAAACCTCTCGATTGGGGACCTGAACAAGGAACGTCTGCAACGCCATGACGCAGATTACGCAATACACGAGAATCTTGATGAACAAGAATGGATTGACGTTGTTAAACCATTTCATTTTGCACCCCCAGAAACGCGGACCTTGGTAGGCACCGCATTCAAGCCATAGCCGGACTCTTCGGCGAAGTCCGTAAGGGATTCCAAGGAAGACAGTTTGTTGATTTCAAACTCCTGCAAAAGAATCTGTCGCTCCAGTAGCCCCACCTGATTGGACAAGTTGTGGGACTTTTCATACAGGCGGGTCAAACGGTTTTGCATGTACAAAGGCAGCATGGCGTTCATGCCGATAACCAGTACGACGCACACGAAACCCCGCACGATGGTGCTGTTGGTATAGAACACCGGAATATTTTTTTCGGTTTCGTTCATATTCGTTCGTACACCCTGAGTTTCGCAGAGCGGGCCCTGCTGTTAATTGCAATTTCCTCTTCGGTAGGCAAAATCGGCTTGCGATTCACCTTCCTTAGGCGCTGGTGGTTGCCGCCGCACATGCATACGGGCAGGTGTTCGGGACAAACGCAGGCCTTTTCAAATTCGGCACAGACATCCTTGACGCAGCGGTCTTCCACAGAGTGGTAACTCATGATCACCAGACGACCGCCCACCTTAAGGCAGTCCACCGCCGCGCGGATGCTTGTTTCAATCTGGCCAAGTTCCCCGTTCACTTCCATGCGGACCGCCTGGAACACACGGGCCATCAAACTGTTGGCATCGCGGCGCTTATCGGGAAACACGGACTCTACCGCCTCCTTGATGTGGCTCGGAAGGATTTCGCATCCTTCCTTGGCAGTGGCTGCGGCAACTTCTACAATGCGGGTTGCCAGTTTAAAGGCGCGGTCCATGTCCGCATTCTTGCGCAAAGCATAGGCCAGGTCGTCGGCGCTTACGGTACGAAGCCATTCCTGTGCAGAAACGTCTTCGCGACGGTCCATCCGCAAGTCCAGCGGGTTGTTGCCCACAAAGGTAAAGCCCCGTCCGGAATCGTCAACCTGGTGGCTGCTGATGCCCAGGTCGTACAGAACCCCGTCCAAGGAATCCGCGGGGATCTCGCTACCCAGTTGCGCAAAGGCTACCGGGTGTACCACAAACCTGGGGGCCACACCTGCCAGCCGCCTGGAGGCAAACTGCACCGCATCGTCGTCTCGGTCAAAGGCGTGCAAAGTCCCCGCCGCCGAAAGCCGCGTCGCAATGGCGTAGGAATGGCCGCCCCCGCCCAAGGTACAATCCACAAAGGTGCCGTCGGCAATGATTTCGCAAGCCTCGTTCAGTTCGGAACCGCCTTCGAGACGCAACCCCTGCAGGCAACCATGGAGCATTACAGGGTCATGGTAAAAAACACCACCCTCTACACCGACCGTGGCGTTTTCGGTACAGGCGCGCACAACGCCACCGGCGCTGTTCAAAACTTCATTTATCTGGGATTTGCTTACCTGGGGACTATGTCTGGTCATTCAATCCCCTCGAAAAGGCAGTCATACACATCTTATTGAACTTATCCATGGATTCTCCTCTGAGAGAAGAAACCTTGGCTTCGTACCTATCAGTGCTCCACAACTCCAAGGACTTTCCGCGGTATTCCACAAAGGTCACACCGTTGGTAAGCCCCGCATACTGGATTTTATCCTTAGGGAGTAAAATGCGGTTCTGCCCATCCAGTTCCACCATGGTGGCCTGGAGAGACAGACGGAATTGTTCTGCTTCTTCGATGTTGGGATAACGATCCAACTCGTCCATGAACTTATCATATTCCGACATTACGAACAGGCGGAGTTTGCCGTCTGCCCAATACGTCACCATGAATTCCGTCCCGTCTTCTTCGGTCAATTGACGACGGAATTCCCTAGGGAAGGCGCACCTTCCCTTTCCGTCGATAGCCGCTTTGGCCTGACCTCTAAAACGTTTCGGTTTTTCGTTCATTATGCTATTCCGTTTACACTACACAACACTGGAATTTTGGTCACACACTTTAACACCATAAATATAACCCACTTTGACCCACTTTGCAAGTATTTCAACGAATTTATTACATTTTCACCCCACTTTCACCCACACTTTTTGATTTTCCCCACATTTTTACACCTTGTTCCAGTCAAAAAAGTGCTCAAAAAAGCACAAAAAAACGTAAAACCGGTAAAACCCAGTGGCAAAATAGACGGTAGAACGCTGCGCTATAGACGATAGACGAAGGAGGAGATTAGTGCCGGTGGTCGGCGGCTTTTCCCCTAGAGGCATGAGGTCGGCTGTTTCACAGCCTAGAGCAGCGAACTCATAGCTCACA